>CACYCG010000088.1 GCA_902772855.1 uncultured Ruminococcus sp. | reverse complement strand
TTTCTCATCGGCGCAAAGTTCTTTGTATCAAATACTCTATTTGATTTGCTCGGTAATTGTCAACATTTCCTTAAGTTGTTAGCATTGTATCCCCCGAACCCCCTTCCAAAAAACTTGCCATTAAAAAGAAGAAACCGGTGAAAGCTTTTGCAAAGGGCAGCGAGCCGCTGCACCCCCATTTTTCGGCGTTCTTCTCCTGATAAAGT
Organism: uncultured Ruminococcus sp.; assembly: GCA_902772855.1. Classification (GTDB taxonomy): domain Bacteria; phylum Bacillota; class Clostridia; order Oscillospirales; family Acutalibacteraceae; genus UBA1213. Next base: position 4,363 of record CACYCG010000088.1, on the reverse strand, counting down.
TTTGCAAAGCTTATACATACCATTTTCAAAATATCCTCCCCAAAAGAAGAAACCGGTGAATTCTTTTGCAAAGGAGGGCAAGTTTAGGTCCAGCCTTTTCAAAGGCTGGTGGGGTCTGGGGCAAAGCCCCAGCGGGGTCCGGGGGCAGCGCCCACGGTTACTGGTTGCGCAGGTCGACGATGCGCTTGGCTTTGCCCTGGAAGCGTTCAATGGTTTTGGGAGCTACGAGGGTGACCTTGGTGCGAAGGCCGAGGATGGACTGCATTTTCGCTTCGATAAACTTTTTCAGGTCGGTCAGGCGCTGATAGTTTTCGAGCAGCTCGGCATTGTCCAGCTCCACCTGAATTTCCAGATTATCCTTAAAATGCTCTCTGGTGATGATGAGTTTGTAATGGGGAGCGATATCCTTGATGTTGATGAGGATATTTTCGATCTGCGTCGGGAAGACGTTCACGCCCTTGATGATGAGCATATCATCGGTGCGGCCCATTGTTTTGGCCATTCTGGCATGGGTGCGGCCGCAGGAGCAGGGCTCGTAGGTAATGCGGGTGATGTCCTTGGTGCGGTAGCGCAGAACCGGCATACCGCGGCGGGTGAGGGTGGTGATGACCAGTTCGCCGATCTCGCCTTCCGGCAGACGCTCGCCGGTGTCGGTGTTGATGATCTCCGGCAGAAAATGATCTTCCGCAAAATGCATCCCGTTGCGGGCTTCGCAGTCACCGGATACGCCGGGGCCGCCCAGTTCGGTCATGCCGTAGTTGTCCGAAACACGAATATTGAAATTCGCTTCGATCTGCGAGCGCATGGCGGGGGTGCAGGGCTCGGAGCCTAAAATGCCCAGCCGGAGCTTGTAATCCGACAGCGGGTACCCGGCTTCCTTCACCGCCTCCGACAGATACAGGGCATAGGACGGCGTGGCCACCAGCCCAGTGACGCCGTAATCCCGCATCATCATGAGCTGCTTTTCCGTATTGCCGGAAGAAGCGGGGATGACCGTAGCGCCTAAGTTTTCCAAACCGTAATGAAGTCCCAACGCGCCGGTGAACAGGCCGTAGCCAAAGCTTACCTGCACGATATCCTCCGAGGTGACGCCGCCGGCCACCGCCACACGGGAAACAAGGTCCGCCCAGATGCGGATGTCTTCCTTCGTGTACACGCCCACGGTGGGCTTGCCGGTGGTGCCGGAGGAAGCATGGATGCGGACAATATCCTTCATGGGAGCCGCCATCAGGCCAAAGGGATAATTGTCCCGGAAATCGTCCTTCGTGGTGAAGGGAATGTACTGGATGTCGCTCAGCGTTTTGATTTTCGAGCCATCCATCACGCCCGCCGCTGTCAGACGTTCATGATACAGCGGCACATGGTCATAACAATACTTGACCGTCTGCTTCAGCCTTTCGAGCTGCAGCGCTTCGATCTGTTCACGAGGCATGGTTTCAATTTCTTTTTGAAACATCATGGTTATCAGTTCCTTTCCTGTTTATTCTGGTCTGAGCGGGTTATCTGGTTTTTGTCTTTTTTCTTTTCTTGGCGCTGCCGGACGATTTTGCCGCCGGTTTTGCCGCCGGCTTGGGTTCCGGCTGGGTTTCCGGCGCGGCCTCTTCCATGCCCTCCTCAATTGCCTGTTTGTAGGAGACTGTCACTTTCTTGTCGTAGCAGGCAAAGATCTGATTCTGTCTTTCCTTGTCCTTGGCGGGAGCGATCAGGGTGATGACCGGGGTGATCACAATGCCCGCCAGCATCGCCAGCATACCGGCATTGATGGGGGAGCGGAAATACTCCAGCACCGGGTTTTCAAACGTAACGCCCATCAGATTGCAGATGAAAGACGCCATGGAAATGCCCACGCCGAGAACGTAATTGGCCCAGACCGCCGCTTTCGGAACCCGCCTCATATACAGGCCGTAAAGGAAGGGCGCTAAGAAGGCACCCGCAAGAGCACCCCAGGACACACCCATCATCTGAGAAATGAACAGCACCGGCGACTGTACCTGCACAATGGCGATCACAGCGGAAACAGCGATGAAGAAGACGATGAACACCCGCATCCACAGGACTTTCTTTTTCTCGTCCATGGCCTTTTTGCCAAAGAAGACCGGGTTGATGAAATCCAGCGTCAGCACGGAGCTGGAGGTGAGCACCAAACTGGACAGGGTGCTCATGGAGGCAGACAGCACTAAGATGACCACAATGCCGATAAGGATGGGAGAGAGGTTTTCCAGCATGGTGGGGATGACAGCGTCGTAGCCGCCCACGGGCTTGCCGTCCTGTCCCATTTCCCCGAACAGCCGTCCGAAGCCGCCCAGGAAATAGCAGCCGCCCGCTACGATGATGGCAAAGAAGGTGGACACGATGGTGCCGGTGCTGATGGATTTTTCGGATTTGATGGCATAGAACTTCTGCACCATCTGCGGCAGTCCCCAGGTGCCCAGCGAGGTGAGAATGACCACGCCGATCAGGGAGAGAATATCCGGCCCGAAAAAGGAGGTGTAGGCACCGTTGAGGATATTCCCGCCGGAGGTGGTGGCGGATTCTCTGGACAGCAGGGCGATCGTTTCGCTCAGGCCGCCGTGCACGTTCATGACGGCTACGATCACTGCTACAATGCCGCCGAGCATGATAATGCCCTGAATAAAATCATTGATGGCCGTGGCCATGTAGCCGCCGAGAACAACGTAAACACCGGTGAGCACCGCCATCGCCAACACGCAGTAGGTGTAGGGGATGCCGAACGCCATGTTGAACAAGCGGGACAGACCGTTGTACAGCGAAGCGGTGTACGGAATGAGGAACACAAAAATAATGACGGAAGCGGCGATCTTCAGCGCTTTGGAATCATAGCGCTTGCAGAAAAAATCCGGCATGGTGGCCGAATCAAGGTGCTGCGTCATGACACGGGTGCGCCGGCCCAGAATGTTCCACGCCAGCAGCGACCCGATGAAGGCGTTTCCAAGCCCGATCCAGGTGGACGCCAAACCGAACCGCCAGCCGAACTGTCCGGCATAGCCAACGAAAATAACCGCCGAAAAATACGATGTGCCGAAGGCAAACGCCGTCAGCCACGGTCCGACCGACCGGTTGCCCAGCACAAAACCGTTTACGTCTGTTGCCTGCCTGCGGCAGTAAACGCCGACCCCGATCATCACCGCAAAAAAGATGACCAGAAACAGGACTTTGATGAACATATCCATTTGCTTCTTCCCCTTTGTTTTTCTACAAAAGAAATTATTTATTTATTTTATGTGGTATAATAGCAGGCGCTTGTTTCCCGCAGGGAAATACACCTTCCACATAGAATACAAAAACATCCGCAAACCCGGAAAGGCAGGTCTTCCTTCATGATCATTGATTTTCACACCCATGTGTACCCGGATAAAATGGCAGCCCGCACGATCGAACTGCTCACGCTGTCCACCAATGCGGTCACGCCGTATTCGGACGGCACCATCCGGGGGCTTCTGTCCTCGATGGAAAAAGCCGGCATCGGCCGCTCGGTCATTCTTCCCGTAGCCACCCGCAAAGGGCAGTTCGACACCATCAACCGCTTCGCCGCAGAGATCAACCGAACCTATCCGCAGCTCACTTCTTTCGGGGGGATCCATCCGCAGGACGATGACCCGGAAGAAAAACTCCTCCGCCTGAAGGAAGGCGGATTCAAGGGCATTAAGATCCACCCGGATTATGCCGGGACCTTCATTGACGATGAAGGCTACCGGAAAATCCTCCTGACCTGCGCTCGGCTGGGCCTGACGGTGGTCACGCACGCCGGAGTAGACCCGGCTTTCCCGGAAGTGCATTGTTCGCCCGAAACCGCCCGGAAAGTGCTCGATGAAACGATGGCCGCCGCCGGAACCACAGAGCCGTTTCTGGTGTTTGCCCATTTGGGCGGCATGATGATGCACGAAGAAGTCAAAAAGCATTTAGTCGGAGCCAACTGCTATCTGGACATCAGCTGTTCCTTTTCCACGCTGTCGCAGTTTTGCGAAACGGGGGACGAGGAAGTCACCGCTGTCATCAAAGCCCACGGGGCCGACAAGATCCTGTTTGCCACCGACAGCCCGTGGAACGACCAGAAAGCCTATGCGGAGCATTTTTGCGCCCTGCCCGGGCTGAGCGACCGGGAAAAAGACCTGATCCTGCACGAAAACGCCGAACGCCTTCTCTCCTGACCCGGATCCAAAATGACACTTTATCATTATAGCGCTTTATGGTGTTAAAGTCAATCAATGTTTCCTGTTCCCTCCGCCAAAAAATCGCCTCTTCTTTTATGCAACTTGGCAAAAAAATCCGAAAATCCACCCGTTTTCCTGCCGGATCGGTCAATTCGCTGCCCCAGCCAACCCGGGCCTCCTTTTCCCGGCGC
>CACYCG010000087.1 GCA_902772855.1 uncultured Ruminococcus sp. | reverse complement strand
CGGGAAGACGGCTTTATCATCACCGTGGCGACAGAAGTCATGGCCATCCTCTGCCTCTCCTCCGATATTTCCGACCTCAAGCAGCGGCTCGGAAAAATCTTAGTGGCGTATTCCACCGAAGGGGAACCCATCTATGCCTCCGACCTCGGCGCCAACGGTGCGATGGCGGCTTTGCTGAAAGATGCCATCAAGCCGAACCTGGTGCAGACCCTTGAGGGCACCCCGGCCCTGATGCACGGCGGCCCCTTTGCCAATATCGCCCACGGCTGCAATTCCGTGCGGGCGACCGGTTTGGCGCTGAAATTAGCGGATTACTGCGTTACGGAAGCGGGATTCGGTTCCGACCTCGGCGCTGAAAAGTTCTTCGACATCAAATGCCGCAAAACCGGCTTCCGCCCCTCCGCTGTGGTCATCGTGGCAACGGTGCGGGCACTGAAATATAACGGCGGCGTTCCGAAAGCGGAACTGGCGCAGGAAAATCTGGCGGCACTGGAAAAAGGCATTGTCAACCTCGGAGCGCATATCTCCAATATGCAGGCGTTCGGCGTGCCCACCGTGGTGGCTATCAACCGCTTCGGCAGCGATACCGAAGCAGAACTCCGGTTCATTGAGGAATACTGCACGAAAATGGGTGCTGATTTTGCCCTGTCGGAAGTGTTTGCCAAGGGCGGTCAGGGCGGTCTGGCACTGGCGGAAAAAGTCATCGCCGCCTGCGAAAAGCCCGCAGAGCTGCACTTCACCTATCCGGACGATGCTTCTTTGCAGGAAAAGATTTTAGCCGTGGCGCAAAAGATCTACGGCGCGCGGGGCGTGGTCTACACCTCTGCGGCGGCCAAGGCGATGGCGGCCATTGAAAAATTGAATGTGGCCACCCTGCCGGTTTGTATCGCCAAAACGCAGTATTCCCTGTCCGATGACCCCGCCCGTTTAGGGCGCCCGACGGATTTTGACATTACCGTGCGGGACGTTCGTCTGTCCAGCGGCGCCGGGTTTGTGGTGGTGTACACCGGCGACATCATGACCATGCCCGGTCTGCCCAAATCGCCCGCTGCCCTGCGCATCGACGTGGACGGCAGCGGCGTCATCACCGGCTTATTCTGAACATGGAAAACGAGGGAACAGTATTGCAAACGTTTATCACCGAATCGGAAGCCGAAACCCGGCTCCTCGCCGGGAAACTCGCTTCCACGCTGAGCGGAAAGGAAGTCATCGCCTTCCGGGGCGGTCTGGGAGCGGGAAAAACAGCCTTCACCCGGGGGCTGGCGGCCGGGCTTGGCATTGACGAAGGAGAGGTGTCCAGTCCCACCTTTGCGCTGGTGCATGAGCACCGCGGGACCTTTCCGCTGTACCATTTTGATATGTACCGGGTGAACACCTGGGACGACCTGTATTCCACCGGTTTTTTTGACTACGCCGAAAACGGGATTTTAGTGATCGAATGGAGTGAAAAGGTGGAGGAATACCTTCCCGGAAAGCCAATTTTCATCACCCTGCGCCCGCTGTCGGAGACCCGGCGGGAAATCACGATAGAGGGGGCGGCAGCCTTATGAAGATACTGGCCATTGACACCACCGCTGCGGCGGTGTCCGCAGCCCTGATGGAAGACGATTGTCTGGTGGGGGAGTATTACCTGAACCGGAAAACCACCCACAGCCAAACCCTGATGCCCATGCTCTCCGCCCTGCTGAATGCGTCCCAGACGGATTTGCCGCAGATCGACGTGTTTGCCGTGAACGTCGGGCCGGGTTCGTTTACTGGGGTACGCATCGGGGTGTCCACGGTCAAGGGACTGTCCCTGCCGCTGCAGAAGCCCTGTGCGCCGGTGTCTACCCTGCTGGCGATGGCCTACGGGCTGCCGGCGGTGGAGGGGCTGGTGTGTGCGGTGATGGACGCCCGCTGCGGACAGGTCTACAACGCCCTGTTTCGCCGCACCCCGGAAGGCCCTCAGCGTCTGACGGACGACCGGGCGCTTTCCCTGACGGAACTGGAAGAAGAATTGTCGGAGGAAAGCGGACCGGTGTATCTGGTGGGGGATGGAGCAGCGCTTGCTTTTGAAAAGATGGCTTCTCTGCTGCCCCGTCTGCGCCTGCTTCCGCCCTCCCTGCGGTTTCAGCACGCCTCGGGCACAGCGCTGGCCGCTCTGGACATGGTCAGAAGCAACCAGCTATGCAGCAGCGATGCCCTGCAGCCTGCCTATCTTCGTCTGCCGCAGGCGGAGCGGGAACGGCTGGCACGGCTGCGGAAAAACCCGGAATGACAAGTGAAGAGAAAGGAAGAAGCATATGAAAATCGCATTAGGAGCCGACCACGGCGCTTTTGAACTGAAAGAGGCCCTGAAACAGTATGTGGAAGAAAAGGGAATGGAGGCCGTGGACTTCGGCTGTTTTTCCAAGGAATCGGTAGATTACCCGAAATACGCCTATGCCGCCGCCTCGGCGGTGGCCGAAGGTGCCTGCGACTTCGGCATCATCTGCTGCACCACCGGATTGGGGGTCAGCATGGCCGCTAATAAGGTAAAGGGAGTGCGGGCCGCTGTCTGCACAAATGAAATGTTGGCGGAAATGACCCGCCGCCACAACAACGCCAATGTCATCTGTCTCGGGCAGAATGTGGTTTCGGAGGAGCTGGCCAAAAAGATGGTGGATATTTTCCTTTCCACCGAGTTTGAAGGAGGCCGTCACCAGCGCCGGGTCGACCTGCTGACCGATATCGAAAACGGCGTGCGCCTGCAGCCCTGAGGCCCGACTCGGCGCCGGGCTGGATTCCTGCTCAAAAAAACCGCCCCTGCTCCCGGAAAACCCGGAGGGCAGGGGCATTTTCGTTCACAGCAGAATGCTTCTCCCGAAGGAGTCATCCCGCAGTCAGAGACCGGTCAGCAGCCGCAGCCGCAGCTATTGCCGTTGTCACAGCCGCAGCCGTTATTGCCGCATCCGCAGCCGCCGCCGTTGCCGCAGCAGCAAAGGATGAGGATCAGGATAATGACCCAGCCGCAGTTGCCGTTACCAAGAAAATTGTTACCACACATCTTTGTGTCCTCCTTTATGGTTGATACTACATCATACGCTCCGTTCCCGAAAAGGTGACACGCTTTGCAAAAAGACGCCCGGAAAACCATTTCCTCGGAAGGACAGGTTTTCCGGGATCCTTTTCGCCGCAGGCGGGCGCAGGGTGTCGGGATGGTTTACGGCCTTCCCCTCAGCACTGTCCGGTCCCGGGGGCAGCCCCCCGCCGTTCGTCTTTCAAGGGCTTTGCCGGCCCGGTTCAGTCTTTGGACCCGCCGATCAGTTTTTTCTTTTTCTTCCGGCGCACGGCCCACACCCCGATCCCCGCGCCGAGGGCGCCGCTCAGCAGCGCCGCTCCTGCGACCCATTCGACCGGGAAGCGGTCGGCACTGTTGTCCGCCTGTTTTTGAGAGGATTTTGTTTTGCTGCTGCCTGCGGACCCTTCGGAGGATGTCTCCGCTGTCTGGAAGGTCAGCAGGGGCTGGAGCTGACTGGCCGTGGCGCCGTCATCTATCGTGACTTTCTGAAAACCGGCTTCTGTTCCGGCAAAGGAGATCGTTTTCAGGCTGCTGCAGTTATCAAAAGAACCGCTGCCGATTTTTTTCAGGCTGGAGGGCAGCTTCACTTCGGTCAGCCCGGCGCAGTTGGCAAAAACCTTGTCGCCGATCGTATTGAGGGTTTCGGGAAGGGTCACGCTTTGCAGGGAGACGCACCCGGAAAAGGCATCGTTTCCAAGGGATTTCACGCCATCCGGCACTGTATAGGCCGCAGTGGTTTTTCCGGCCGGATAGCGGAGGAGGGAGGAGCGGTCCTTTTTCATCAGAACGCCGTCTTCGGAGGTGTAATTCCGGTTCCGGCTGTCCACCTGAAATTCCGTCAGGCTTCTGCATCCGAAAAAGGAATAATTGCCAATGCTTTTGACGGTATCCGGAATGGCCATTTCCTTCAGCGAGGAACAGCCGTAAAAAGCGTATTTCCCGATGGAGATCAGGCCGGAATGCAGGGTCAGTTCGCTAAGAGAGGAGCATTCCCGGAAAGCGTTATTGCCGATGGAGGTAACGCCCGAAGGAATCTCCATCTTTTGCAGCCCGGAACAGCCGGAAAAAGCGGAATCGCTGATGGAAACCAGAGTGTCCGGCAGGGTCAGCCCGGACAGCCCCGCACAGCCGTAATACTGCCGGTAGGCGATCACGGAGAGGCTGCGGGGAATATGGATCTCCTTCAGAGAGGAGCATTCACTGAAGGCTTCTTCTCCGATAAAGGTCACTCCGTCCGATACGTTCAAAGCCGTCAGACGGCTGCACCCGGCAAAGGAAGCGCTTCCAAAACTGACAACGCTGTCGGGGACGGAGATCTCCGTCATCTGCGAGCATCCCTTGAAAGCGCCCGAGCTGATGATCGTCACCGTTTCCGGAAGCGTCAGGGACGTCACGCCGGTGCAGTTCATGAAAGCCTCTTTCCCGATGGAAGTGACCGGCTTTTCTTCGATCGTGTCCGGGACCACGACCGCCTCGCCCGGACCGTGATATTTCTGGATCTCCACCTGCCCCACAGAAACGGCGTATTCAAAAGCGCCGTCCGAAGTGACAGCGGCCTGAGCGGAGAGGGAGGGGAAAAACAGGCTCCCCACGCAAACAGCGCCGGTCAAAGCGATCGGCCCGCAGGCACGGACCCACCCGGAAGAAAAGAGTTTCTTGAGTTTCCTGATGTTCTTTATTGTCTTGTTTTTTTTGCTCATAGCATCCATTCCTTTGCAGCATTTTGCGCCGGGCAGCAGGGAAGGCACAGGGGACCTTCTCTTTCACATTCTTGCCCTTCTATCATACGCTTCCGTCGAGTGCTTTGTCAAGCCAGCGCCAGCGTGACGCTGGACCCATATCCGGGGGATTCTCCCCCGGGCAGCGTGACGCTGCACCCATATCTGGGGGAGTGCCCCCAGACCCCCCCGTTCGGGGCTTGTACCTAAAGAAGACGCTAAAAGTCTTGCAAAGGAGGGAAAAGTTTCGGTCCAGCCTTTTCAAACCAGCGGCGGCGCTGGACCCCGGG
>CACYCG010000086.1 GCA_902772855.1 uncultured Ruminococcus sp. | reverse complement strand
ATACCTGACCCGCCCAATCGACCCCCTGTTTCACGTCATCGCCGAAAAGTTCCAGTTTGATGCGATGGGGGAGCTGGTCACCGGGCTGGTGCTGGTCTGCTATTCCGCTCCTCTGGCCGGTATGATTGTCACCCCGCTGTCCATTGTGTTAGCGGTAGTGTGCGTTTTGTTTGCCTCTTTGATCTACACCGCCATCAAGATCGGCACCTCGGCGCTGGCGTTCAAGATCAAAGTCAGCGGACAGATCATACAGGTATTTTATATGACCAACGAATTTGCCAAATATCCCACCACGATCTACAGCCCCATCATCCGCACGGTGATCACCTACATCGTTCCCTTTGCTTTTACGGGGTATTATCCCTGCGTGTACCTGCTGACGGGGGAAAACCCGCTGTTTAACGTGGGCGGCTGCGTGGGCATTTCTATCGTCATGACGGCGCTGTCCTTGTGCATCTGGAACCTGTGTCTGCGGCAGTATGAAAGCGCCGGCTCATAAACAGCCCGGAAATCTTATTCCAAAACCCGCATGAACAGCGGAAAAATCAGAAGGTGTGTGCATTTTATTGCACACACCTTTTTCTGCATCCGAGAAGGCTCTTGCAATTATGCACTATAAAAGGTATAATAAAGATACCGTCGGGAGAAAAGGGAAGCGGCGGCCGGAAGCCCCGGAGGGGACCGAAGAAAGGATGGATGATCAATGGCATTTGATAAACAAAAAGCATTGGAGACCGCTTTGCATCAGATCGAAAAACAGTTTGGCAAGGGCGCTGTCATGCGTCTGGGCCAAAACGCCGCCATGCAGGTGGATGCGATCCCCACCGGGTCGCTGTCGCTGGATATGGCGCTGGGGATCGGCGGTCTTCCCAAAGGAAGGATCATCGAGATCTACGGCCCCGAATCTTCCGGTAAAACCACGCTGGCGCTGCACTGTATTGCCGAAGCACAGAAGCGGGGCGGATATGCCGCTTTTATCGACGTGGAGCACGCGCTGGACCCGGTGTATGCCAAGGCACTCGGCGTGGATATTGACCAGCTTCTCGTTTCTCAGCCGGACACTGGAGAAGATGCGCTGGAAATTGCCGAAGCGCTGGTCCGCTCGGCGGCCATTGACATCATTGTGGTCGATTCCGTGGCGGCGCTGGCGCCGAAGGCGGAGATCGAAGGGGATATGGGCGCTGCCCACGTCGGACTGCAGGCCCGGCTGATGTCGCAGGCGCTGCGGAAACTGGCCGGCTCCATTTCCAAACTAAACTGCGTGGCCATCTTCATCAACCAGCTCCGGGAAAAAGTCGGCGTGATGTTCGGCAGCCCGGAAACCACCCCCGGCGGGAGGGCGCTGAAGTTTTATGCTTCCGTTCGCATCGACATCCGCAAAACCGAATCCATCAAGGTGGGCGGCGAGATCATCGGTTCCCGCACCCGGGCCAAGGTCGTGAAAAACAAGATTGCTCCTCCGTTCAAAGAGGCGGAGTTTGATATTATGTACGGCAAGGGCATTTCCCGTGTGGGAGAACTGCTGGATTTAGCGGTGCAGCTCGATATTATCAAGAAAAGCGGCGCCTGGTTCTCCTATGGGGAAGAGCGCATCGGGCAGGGGCGTGACAATGCCAAGGAGTTTCTGCGGACCAATCCCGAAGTGGCGGAAAAGGTGGAAGCGGAACTGCTGGCCAACCGGGATCGCCTGAGCTTCTCCCGTGTCACCTCCAAGCGTTCGGCCAAAGGCAAGGGAGCCGAAGAAGGGGAGGCGTCCTCCTCTCCTGCCGTGCCCGTTTCGGGTGACGATGCTTCCGAAGCGTCTGCGCCGGCCGGGGCTTCCGGAGATATAGATATTATGGTGGAATGATATGCTGATCACGGCTGTAGAAGAACGCAGACACGGGCTGAGCGCCCTGATCGTTGACGGTGAATACGCTTTTTGCGTAGACACCGTCACGCTTGTTTCCTCCGGGTTTGGAGCGGGGGATACGATCAGTGACGAGCAGCTTTTGTCTTTGAAAGAAGCCTCCGATCTTCATCGGGCGAAAGAAAAGGCGCTGTACCTTCTTGAATACCGCCCCCGCACCGAGCAGGAGCTGATGGAAAAACTGTGCCCGCTGTTCGGGGAAAAGACGGCTGCTAAAACCGTGGAGCGTCTGCGGGAGCTGCGCTTGGTGGATGACGAGGCCTATGCACGGGATCATGCCCGCACGCTGCTGCTTACGAAGCATTTTTCCGCCCGGCGGGCGCTGTTTGAACTGATGAAAAAGGGGATCGAAAAAGAACTGGCGGAGGAGATCATCGCCGAAATCGAACCCGACCCCGCCGAGCAGATTCGAGCGCTGCTGCAAAGCAGATACCGCCGCTGGCAGCAGGACGAAAAAGCCCGTCAGCGAGCGATAAACGGCTTGAAATCCATGGGCTTTTCGTGGTATGATATTACCGACGCCATGAACGGTGCGGATTATGAAGAAGAAGGGTTTGAGGAAGATGGCTGTTAAGGTCGGAATGGTCAGCCTGGGCTGTGCCAAAAATCGGGTAGATGCGGAAATGATGCTGTATTCCCTGCGGGAAGCGGGGTTTGAGATCGTGCGGGACGTTGCTTTCAGCGATGCGGCGATCATCAATACCTGCGGGTTCATCGAAGACGCCAAGCAGGAAAGCATTGACGAGATCTTAGAACTGGTGGAGCTGAAAAAAGAAGGAAAAATCAAAGCCATCATCGTGACCGGCTGTTTAGCGCAGCGCTATCAGCAGGAAGTGATGAAGGAATTATACGAAGTCGATGCGGTAGCGGGGATCGGTGCGAATACGGATATTGTGCAGATCGTCACCAAAGCCCTTGAGGGAGAAAAGGTGCAGACCTTCCCCGAAAAGGACCGGCTGCCCCTGTGCGGGGGACGGGTGCGCTCCACCCCGTTTTATACGACGTATCTGAAAATTGCCGAAGGCTGTGACAACGGCTGCACCTACTGCGCGATTCCGATGATCCGGGGACGCTTCCGCAGCCGTCCGATGGAGGATATTCTGAAGGAAGCGAAGGAACTGGCCCAAAACGGGGTCAAGGAGTTTATTCTCATCGCACAGGACACCACCCGGTACGGGGAGGACATCGCCGGTCATTCCCTGCTGCCGGAACTGCTGACCCGTTTGTGCGGGGTGGAAGAACTGCAGTATATCCGGCTGCTGTACTGCTATCCGGAGCGGATCACGGACGAGCTGATCGACGTGATCGCCAAAGAAGAAAAGATCCTGAAATACCTGGACATTCCCATGCAGCACTGCAGCGAGTCCCTGCTGCGCCGCATGAACCGCTCCGGCAGCCGGGACAGCCTGACCGCTCTTGTGAAAAAGCTGCGCGCCCGGATCCCGGGCCTGACGCTGCGCACCACGCTGATGACCGGTTTCCCCGGAGAAATGGAAGAGGATTTTGAGGAGCTGTCGGCATTTGTGGAAGAAATGCGCTTTGAGCGGCTGGGCTGCTTTGCCTATTCCGCCGAGGAAAACACCGCCGCCGCCCGGATGGACGGACAGTTGGAAGAAGACGTGAAAAAGCATCGGCGGGACCTCATTATGGAGCAGCAGGAGAGGATCATGGCGGAAAACACCGCCCGCTTTATCGGAAAAACGATCCCGGTGCTGTGCGAAGGGTTTGACCGGCTGGCAGGCTGCTTTTTCGGACGCAGCAGCGCCGATGCGCCGGAAGTGGACGGAAGAGTGTTCTTTTTGGCGGTGGAGAAAAAGCCCCGCATTGGCGATGTGGTCCCGGTGGAGATCTCGGATTCGATCGACTGCGATCTGATGGGCAGCTATTCGCCCGAAGAGGCAGGGGAAAGGAAGGAACAGCAGGATGAATCTGCCGAATAAACTGACCTTGATGCGGATTGGTCTGGTTCCGTTTTATATCTTTTTTCTGCTGATGCCCGGCATTCCGCACCATTGGCTGATTGCCCTCGTGATTTTTGCAGCCGCCTCTTACACCGATCATTTAGACGGGAAGATCGCCCGCAAATACAACCTTATCACCGATTTCGGAAAATTTGCCGACCCGCTGGCGGACAAAATTATGATCGTGGCGGCGCTGGCCTGTTTCCTGCAGCTTGGGCTGACGGATGCGGTGGTGCTGACGGTGATCATTTCCAGAGAGTTTATGGTCACGGCGCTGCGGCTGGTGGCGTCTGCCAAGGGAAAGGTGGTGGCGGCCAATGCGTGGGGCAAAGCCAAAACCATCAGTCAGATCGTCGCAGTGCTGCTCATCATGCTCATGCAGTATTGGCTGGAGTTTTCTTCCCTGACGTCCGTGGGGCTTCCCTTCGGCGAGCAGACCGCAGCGGTTTTCTGGTGGAGCGGCGCCGCCGCTTTATGGCTCTCCACTCTGCTGACCATCATCTCCGGCGTGATCTATATGGTCCAGAACTTCGAGTTCATCCGTCAGGCTGGATGACGCCGCTGCCGGGGGAACCCTTCCTGAAACCTTACTAATAATAGAGAGGGCAGGCCTTCCGAAAACCTGCGATAGAATAGTATTATTATTTCTTATGTATTCTGTATTCTTTGAGCCGCCGCCGCTGGCGGCTCTTTTATTTTCAGCAACAAAATCTTCCGGATACCCTTTGCAAAGCGGTGAAAATATGGTATGATAAAATCAATTCATAAAACCTGAGGAGGAACTGAAAATGACTATCACAAAAGACATTCGCTACGTCGGCGTGAACGACCATGAGATCGACTTGTTCGAGGGGCAGTATGACGTGCCGAATGGCATGGCGTATAATTCCTATGTCATTCTGGACGATAAGATCGCCGTAATGGATACGGTGGACCGCCGCTTTACGCATGAATGGCTCAATCATTTAGAGGAAACGCTGGAGGGGAGAAAGCCGGATTATCTCATCGTCCAGCATATGGAGCCGGACCACAGCGCCAATATCGTGCAGTTTATGAAAAACTACCCGCAGGCCACGATCGTTTCGAGCAGCAAGGCCTTTGCCATGATGCAGCAGTTTTTCGGCACACAGTTTGAAGACCGCCAGATCGTCATCAAAGAAGGCGACACCCTTTCGCTCGGACACCATGAGCTTCATTTTGTGGGGGCGCCGATGGTGCATTGGCCGGAAGTTATGGTGACGTATGACGCACAGGATAAGGTGCTGTTTTCCGCAGACGGTTTTGGAAAATTCGGAGCGCTCGACGTGGAAGAAGACTGGGCGTGCGAAGCCAGAAGATATTATTTCGGCATTGTCGGCAAATACGGCGCGCAGGTGCAGGCCCTGCTGAAAAAAGCGGCAGCGCTGGATATTCAGACCATCTGCCCGCTGCACGGTCCGGTGCTGCAGGAAAACCTCAGCTATTACCTCGGCCTGTACCAGACCTGGTCTTCCTACGAGGTGGAAAGCGAAGGCATTATGATCGCCTACACCTCTGTGTACGGCAATACCAAAAAGGCGGTGGAGCTGTTAGCGGAAAAGCTGCGGATGAAGGGCTGCCCGAAAGTCGTGGTTGCCGATCTGGCACGGGAAGATATGGCGGAATGCGTGGAAGATGCCTTCCGCTATGGGCGGCTGGTGCTGGCAACGACTACATATAATGCGGATATTTTCCCCTTTATGCGGGAGTTCATCGAACATCTGACCGAGCGGAATTATCAGAAGCGCACCGTTGCCTTTATCGAAAACGGCTCCTGGGCGCCGATGGCAGCCAAAACGATGAAAAAGATGCTGGAAGGCTGCCGGAACTTAGATTACGCCGATACCACCGTTACCATCCGCTCCGCTCTGAACGACAGCAGCCGGGAGCAGCTTGAAGCGCTGGCGGAGGAACTGTGCAAGGATTATCTGGCCCGCCAGAGCGATACCGCCAACAAAAACGACCTGACCGCCCTGTTCCACATCGGCTACGGCCTGTATGTGGTCACTTCCAACGACGGCAAACGGGATAACGGCCTCATCGTCAACACCGTTTCTCAGGTCACCAGCTCTCCCAACCGGGTGGCGGTCTGCATCAATAAGCAGAATTATTCCTACCACGTCATCAAGACCACCGGCGTGATGAACGTCAACTGCCTGTCGCAGGAGGCCCCCTTCAGCGTGTTTGAGAACTTCGGGTTCCAGAGCGGCCGCAGCGTCAATAAGTTTGAAAACTTCCCCATCCTCCGTTCCGATAACGGACTGGTCTTCCTTCCGCAGTACATCAATTCCTTCCTGTCCCTGAAGGTGGAGGATTATGTCGACCTGGACACCCACGGAATGTTTATTTGCAGCGTGACCGAAGCCAGAGTGCTTTCGGATAAAGAAACCATGACCTACACCTATTATCAGAACAACGTCAAGCCCAAGCCGGAAACCGAGGGCAAAAAAGGCTGGGTCTGCAAGGTCTGCGGGTATGTGTACGAAGGGGAAGAGCTTCCGGACGATTTCATTTGTCCGCTTTGCAAGCACGGCGCAGCCGATTTTGAACCCATCGGCTGAGAACGTTAGAAAAAACCATCGCCCGCCGCAGGGTCAGCGGCGGGCGCAGATAAAAAGGGAAGGGAACAATATGTCCATTTCCATTACTGTTACAGCGGGCGTGTCCGATGAGGGCGCCAGCAAGTTTTTTGGCTCTCCGGCGGTCCCGGCGGGGTGGGAAGAAACATTTGAGGAAGATGTCATTTTCTTCTGCCAGATAAACCTTCGGGAAATAGCCCCCTTCGACCCCGAAAACCGCCTGCCCCACAGCGGGTATCTCTATCTCTTTTTCGATACGGCCGAGACACCGTACCGTCCTATTGTCCGCCTTTTTGACGGGCAGCCGGATACGGTGATCGACGATTTCAACGACATCAGCGAGGCGTTTTCCCCTCTTACGCAGGCCTATGAAATGCATTTTGAGCGGGGAGATGACAGAGGGGAGGGGATCCGGCTGTTTGGGGAACCCTGCGGCTGGCCCTATGAAGAAGCCCCGCCCGCTCTGCTGATGCAGTATGACCCGCTGGAAACGGATATGCCGTTTATGGATGAGGTAGACGGGTTTTTGTATCTCTTCTATGAGGAGGATATCACGGACGCCTTCCTTCAGATCGAGCGGTCCTGACGGCTCCTTTCTCCGGGAACGTACAGGTTCAGGTCCCACGCCGGGACGTGAGGGTGCTGCCGCAAAAACATCCGGCAGCCGGGCAGGAGCTCCTGCAGCAGCAGGGGAATGGCAAAAAGGTCTTCGCTGCGGTGGTACAGGGCGATGTTCAGATGAGGCCGGTCCCGCCGCAAAACGGCCTTTCCGCCCCGCAGAGCTTCTTTTTCGCAGCCTTCCACATCCATTTTGATATAGCTGACAGGCCTGCGGGCATATAATGTATCCAGACAGGTAACGGGAACGGTTTCGTTCCCGTTTTTTTCGGCGGAGGTTCCCCGCCCCCTCCGGGTGACAAAGGAAAGATCCCCGTCCCGCTCCCAGATGCCCATGCGGTAAAGGGTGACGCCGGGCTGATGCCCCCAGCTTTCCTTCAGTTTGGCAAAGGTTTTCGGGTCCGGCTCCAGCGCCGTAATGCCCCGGTAGTGCCCGGCCGCCGCCAGGCAGAATTCCTGCACCGTATCCCCCCGGTACGCTCCGAGGTCGGCATATTCCTCCTGCGCCCCCATCGGCAGCAGGCGGGAAAAAACCTCTTCTTTGGAGGAGTAGCAGCTTTGCAGGGCCTGCAGGGAGCCGGTGAGTTTATAGTCAATGATTTTTTGATAGACAAAGCGGGAAGCCTCATCGCCAAGCAGGGGAGGAACGGTTTCGATCTCTTTTTGGTGCTGCCGGAAGTAGGCTTTATCCCACACGCCTTCCCCGTACACCGGCACATCCGGGCAGAGCACCCGGTGGCGGCGGGACAGCTCAAAAAACCGCCCGAGCACTTCCGGCCGCCCGCTTCCGAAGGCGATCAGCAGCAGCAGACGCCCCTTTTCCGCTTCCCAATCGAAAATGCGCCGCACCGGAAATCCTCGAAAGGACTGCCCCCGGACGAATGCGTCGTTGGCGGCGACCCCGGCTGCGGAAATGCCTTTTTGGTGCAGCACGTTCAGGATCTTATCCCCGCCGTTTCCCGTGCCGTACAGGATGATCGGCAGCGTGGTTTCTTTCAGTTCGTCGTACAGATCCCGTATCTCTTCCATAGGACTCCCCCTCCCTGCAAAAAGGACCGAGGCGCTTTCGTGCCCGGTCCTTTTGCGGTTTATTTGATATACATGGAAATATCGAATGCCTTGACCGAATGGGTCAGGGCGCCGATGGAAATGATGTCCACGCCGCTTTCGGCCGCTGCGCGCAGGGTCTCATCGGTAATGCCGCCCGAGGCTTCCAGAACGGCTCGTCCGGCGGTGATCTCAACGGCTTCCTTCATCATGGCGGGGCTCATATTGTCCAGCATGATAATATCCGCTCCTACGGCCAGCGCTTCTCGCAGTTCGTCTAAGTTTCTGGTTTCCACTTCGATTTTGGTCATATGCCCTAATTTGCTGCGAAGGAGGTTGACAGCGGGCGTAATGCCGCCGGCGGCGTCAATATGGTTATCCTTCAGCATGGCGGCGTCGGAGAGGTTGAACCGGTGGTTTTTAGCGCCTCCGCACCAGACGGCATATTTCTGCAGGGGTCGGAGGCCCGGCAGGGTCTTGCGGGTGTCGGCGATCTGTGCTTTGGTTCCGGCCACGATCTCGCAGCAGCGGTGCGCTGCCGTGGCGATCCCGCTCATATGCTGCAGCAGGTTCAGGGCAGTGCGCTCTCCCTTGAGCAGCACAGCGGTTTTGCCGGAAAGCGTCATCAGGTCATCTCCGTACTGCACCCGGTCGCCGTCCCGCTTGAGCAGGGTGATGTTCGTTTCGGGGTCGAGCAGGGTGAAAACCTCCGCCGCCGCTTCCAACCCGCATACCACGCCTTCCGCTTTGGCCATCATGCGGCCGTTTCCCTGCTGTTCGGGGGGAATGAGGTAATCGGTGGTCACGTCAAGATAATGGATGTCTTCTTTCAGGGCAGTTTCGATGAGTTCCCGGAGATAGATTTTATTCAGCATCATGTTCTTCCATGACCTCCTCCAAAATGATAGCGGCAACGGTAGCAAGACTGCGGGCTTCCACGAAATCCCGGTTGACCTCATACCCTCCGGTTTCTAAATCGTCTAAAATCTCCCGAATCCGCTGAAGGCTTTCGGGGACCTTATCGGGTTCCGGAATAACAAAATGGCAATCCTGTATCAGCCGGCGGATCTCGGTGCGGTGGCCGTGGGGGAGGGGAGCGCCGGAAAGGTCTTCCGAATCCGGGAACTCCCCAATATCGGCAGAAGGATCCTCCTGCAGTCTTTTCAGAATATCCTCCGCTGCCCGCCGGGAAAACACCAGCGCTTCGAGCAGGGAATTGCTGGCCAGCCGGTTGGCGCCGTGCACACCGGTGTGGGAGCATTCTCCGGCGGCATACAGCCGGTCAATGCTGGTGCGGGCGTACAGATCCACATCAATGCCGCCCATCAGATAATGCTGGCACGGAAACACGGGGATCCACTGGGTGGTGATGTCGATTTTTTCTTTCAGGCAGTTTTCGTAGATCATCGGGAACCGGTTTTTGACAAACGCAGCGCCCTTGTGGGTAATGTCGAGATAAAACTTTTCGCTGTGCTTGAAGCGGGATTCTAAAATAATAGCATTGGACACAACGTCCCGGGGGGCCAGTTCGCCTCTCGGGTCATATTTTTCGGCAAAGCGTTCGCCGTCGCAGTTGAGCAGCACAGCGCCCTCCCCCCGCACGGCTTCGCTGATGAGGAAGCGTTCCCGGTCGTTTTCGGCGGCAAAGGCGGTGGGGTGGAACTGGATCCAGCTTAAATGGCGGATCTTAGCGCCAAGCCGGTGCGCCAGGGTAATGCCGTCCCCGGTGGCGATAGCGGAATTGGTAGTATACTGGTACACCCGCCCGATGCCTCCGGTGGCCAGCAGGCAGAAGCGGGCCGATGTCAGCCGGGAAGAGCCGTCCGGCATCAGCAGCCCCGCCACAAAGCCGCCCTCCCGCTTTTCCAGAGAATACAGCAGCGTGTTTTCGCAGATGGTCACATTCGGGTGGCGCTTCACTTCTGCCAGCAGGGTATCCACAATGGCCTTGCCGGTGGAATCCTTGTGGTGCACGATGCGGTGGCGGCTGTGGCCGGCTTCGAGGGTTTTCTGCAGGGTGCCGTCCGCTTCCCGGTCAAAATCCACCCCGATCTCCTTCAGGCGCAGCACGTCGCCGGGCCCCTCCTGCACCAGCACTTCCACCGCCTGCACATTGTTTTTGGATTTTCCGGCGGTGAGCGTATCCTGAACGTGCAGTGCATAGGCGTCGTTCTGCAGGTCGAGCACAGCGGCTACGCCGCCCTGCGCCAGCGAACTGTTGGAAAGCGTCAGCTCCCGCTTGGACAGCAGCAGCACTTCCACCTGCGGCGGAAACTGAATGGCCGCATATAAACCGGCCGCCCCGGAACCAACGATGAGAACGTCATATTGTTTCTTCATAGTCAAGACCCCATTTTCGATCCGGCAGGCACCGGGCTCCCGGAAGGCTGTCGGAAATCATATTGATTTGATTATACCATACCTCCCCGGTATGTCAAATAGGCAGCGCCCTTTTTTTCGATTATTTTTTCGGCTGTGGGAAAAATCCGACAATCCGGAGGGATATTTCTAAAAAACCTTGCAATCCCCGGTGCATTATGATACAATGTATCTAGGTATTTGTGTCCTTCACTCTGTCAGATCACGGAATGGGGGACGAAAAATATACTAATGTAAAGGAGATAGATGTGTATGAAAAAATTGAGCAAGCTGCTGCTGTCTGCTGCCATTGTTTCTGCCGCTGCTGCCATGACAGCCATCAGCGCTTCCGCTGTGGCCCCGGCTGACGGCGTGACCCCCGGCAAGACCGGCCCCAAAGACGAGCCTGCTCCGCTGGTGACCCTGCAGGACATTCCCACCAAAGTCACCCGCAAAGGGCCGTCCAACCCCTTCGTGCAGGCGGCTCCCGCTCAGGGAGAGGGGTATTCCAGCATTCCACTGGTAATCATCACCATCGGATTCAACGACATGCCCTATTCTGACGACTATGACTGGGGCAGCACCATTTTCCAGGGGGACACTTCCCTGCGCCAGTATTATCTGGATCAGTCCTTCGGAAAGTTCACCTTTGATCCGGTAACGGAAACCTGCGCCTACGGCGTGGACGGCAACACCAACACCCATGACGCTGTCAATGACGGTGTCATTCATGTCACCGTGGACAGGAACCATGAAGACTGGGCGGGCGATGATCATCAGGACAGCCTGATGGAGGTATTCCATGAGGCGGTCACCAAGTCAATGGCCTACATCGACTATTCTGTTTATGATACAAACGGAAACGGCTTAGTGGAAAACAATGAGCTGGCTGTCAGTTTTGTCGTGGCAGGCTATGAAGCGGCTGCTTCCGAGGACTATGCTATGGGTATTGAGAAGTACCTGTGGGCTCATGCAGCGCCCTATGCCGAATATTATCATTATTTCTTTGATGAATATCCCTGGTATGGCGATGTGACCCTGAACCATTATATCACGATTTCCGAAACCGTTATCCAAGATGACGATCTCGATAACCCGGAGCAGGCCTCCATCGCTGTGCTGGCGCATGAGCTGGGCCATTACCTCGGCCTCCCGGACCTGTATGACGTGAATTACACCACCGGCGGCGAATGGGAAGGCTACGATGTGTACAGACTGAGCGTGATGGCTTCCGGCAACTGGGGCACCGACCCGGACACCGGAAAAACCACTCCCTATTCCTTTGACCCCTGGTGCAAGGCTCGGCTTGGCTGGGTAACTCCTGAGCTCATTGACGAGAGCGGCGTGTACGACATCACCGGCGTTGATGAAACCAACTATGCAAGCGGCATGGATGTTTGGCTGTATCCTGTCAGCGATTCCGAATACTACCTGATCGAAAACCGTCGCTATGCCGGATGGGATGCAGGATTGGCAGGAGAGGCTGTAGCAATCGATGGAGAATATTATTATGCCACCGCTTTCAATCCCACAGGCGGACTGGTTTTCTGGCATATTGATAATGATATTATCGATGCCTATGGGAATGAGCTCAATGTATCTACGCACCGCCCCGGTATCATGCCGCTTTTCTTTGAGCTGGGCGACAGCGGTCTTTCTATGATCGATAGTAATGTTACCGGAATCAATATGTTCTCCAAGGATCTTACCGATATGCTCACCGACAATGAGACGATCGCCTTCCCGCTGTGGACCTATGGCGGCAGCGATAGTCGTGCGGACAGAATGTACACCGGCGCTACCTTTACCGTTCTGACCCCCGGTCAGGAGACCATGCAGATGTACTTCCTCTGCGGCAGAAACAATGTGGAAGAAGCCACCGGAGTGGGCAGCAGCCTGACCATGGACGGCAGCATCGGCATGAACCTTTATCTGTTCCTCCCGCTGGAAGTGGCCGAAGATGACGGCGCTTACCTCAAATTTGAAGGCCCCAACGGAACCGTGACGATCCCGGTTTCCGAAGCAGCCGTTCCCAATCAGGATGTTTACCGCTTCACCTACTATGTATACCCCCGTCAGATCTTCGATACGATCACGGTCGGTCTGTATGATTCTTCCGATGATCCGATCGCAGTCTATGATACAGCGGACAATGTTCTCTTCAGCGCCGCCACTCCTTTCACCACCAGTGTCAGCACCTATATACAGCAGATCCTGGACGACACCGACAATTATCCCGATGACCTTGTGACGCTGGCCGAAAAGCTGCGGAATTACGGCATTTACGCCGCCCGCTATATCAAGAATATGCTCCCCGACACCGATATTTCCAGCGTTCCGGATGATCCCACCGCTCTGTCTGTCGCCGCAGCCGATCTGGACGATTATGCGGTTGTGGAAGGAGCCGAAGTTCCCGGTGACGTAGAGATCGTCGGCTATTCGGTCGTCATGCATTCTACCACCGACCTGAGAGTGTACTTCCGCACGGCGGATGTGGACGCTCTGGACGTCGCCAAAGCAGTAGAAACGGATACAGGCGTTGTCATGGAGCCGGTCAGCGTTGTTTGTCTGCGTGCTCCCGAGGGCGGCAAGAAGGGTTCCTACTACATCGACATCAAGGAATATCCTTCCTATATGCTCCTCACTCCTGTGACTGTTTCCATCACTGATGGCACCGATACAATGGACATCACCGTCAGCCCGATGTCTTACGTCAAGCTGGTATACGATCATTACAATGCGGATGATTCCATCGAAAAAGCAAGCCTTTGCAACGCTATGTACGCTATGTATGAATATGCCATGGCTGCGGATGCTTACTTTGCCTGATCGCTGATCTGTGCCGTACACCCGGCACATGAAAAACCCCCCTCTTTCCCGACCGGGAAGAGGGGGGTCTTTTTCTGTTCCATATCATTACAGATGGGAGGGAGAAGCCTTTTTCGGAGTAACGACTAAAAAAATGCCGCCGCAGACAGCCGCCAGGGCCAGTAAAAAAGCGAGGGAGAAGACGTTTTCCCGCAGGATCAGCGCTGACCATAGGCTTCCGAAAACCGGAATGAGCAGGTTGAACGCCGCCACCCGGCTGACGGGATGGTGAGAAAGAAGGAATGTCCAGATCAGAAAGGCGGTCCCGGCCATGAAAGACAGGTAGAGGAGGGTGAGCGTTCCTGCGGTGCAGGACAGGTCCAGCTTTCCCCCGCCCGCCGCACCGACAGCGCACAGGGCCGCTCCGCCAAGGAAAAGCTGCCATCCGGCGGAAAAGGCAGGAGGCTTTTCTCCGCCCTGCTTTTTCAGGAGGATATTGCCCACGGCCCCGGACACATTGGAGAGGATGACCGCCCCGTCCCCCAAAAGCGAAAAGCCTTCTCCACCCGGCCCGGCGTGCAGCAGCAGCAGCCCGGCTAAACCCATCAGACAGCCGAGGCCTTTGCGGGCGTTCAGGGAATCGGACGGGAAGAACACAGCGGACAAAAGGACCGACGCAAACACCGACACCGAAGTCAGCACCGCCGAACGGGAGCCGCTCAGGCGGGTCAGCCCTATGTAGAGCAGCAAATACTGCAAAAACGTCTGAAAAAACGCCAGCAGGGCCAAAAAGGGGAGATCTTTCCCCCCGGGGCGCATTCGGAGGCGGGTGTTCGAGGAGAGGGCCCCGGCGCAAAGCACCAGAACCCCGGCCGCAGCAAACCGGGCGCCGGCAAAGAGAAGCTGACCCGGTACATCGTCAGCGCCGATGCCAAAGGAGGCGTACCCGATCTTGATGAACGGGAAAGCGCTGCCCCACAGCATGGTGCAAAAAACAGCCGCAGCCGTCACAAAAAGCGGCTGCGAAAAAAGGGGGCGGAGCCGGTCAGACTTCATGCAAAGGCTCCTTTCCGCCGTCATCGAACCATTCCAAAAAGGAATGCTCTTCTCCTTCAAAATGATAGCCGATGATGGTGCTCAGGTTCACCCGTTCCACACTGCGGAAAATGTTGATGTCAACCTGCGGGTTGGTTTTTTTCATATCGGCGATCAGGCGCTTGATCTCCTGCCGCTTGGAATCTCCCACCCCGTCGCCCTCTTCCATCTGCTCCGTAAAGCGGCAGGCGCAGCGCAGAAACTGCAGATGGTTATAGCGCTGCCAGGAAAGAATATCCTTTTCCCGAACGGTGTACATGGGGCGGATCAGTTCCATGCCGGGGTAATTGGTGCTGTGGATGCGGGGCATCATGGTTTGCACCTGCGCTCCGTAGAGCATCCCCATCAGAATGGTTTCCACCACGTCGTCAAAATGATGGCCTAAAGCGATCTTATTGCAGCCGAGCTGCTGTGCCTGCTTGTAAAGATGCCCCCGGCGCATCCGGGCGCAGAGGTAGCAGGGATTTTTTTCAATATGCTGCACGCTGGAAAAAATATCGGTGTCAAAAATGTGCAGCGGAATATGGAGCAGGGCGGCGTTTTCCATCAGGCGCTGCCGGTTTTGCGGAGAATAGCCGGGGTCCATCGCAATAAACTCCATCTCAAACGGGAAATCCCCGTGGATGGCCAATTCCTGCATGAGTTTAGCCAGCAGCATGGAATCCTTTCCCCCTGAAATGCAGACAGCGATCTTGTCGCCCCGCTGGATCAGCCGGTAATCCTTAATGGCGCCGATAAACCGGTGAAAAATCGTTTTTTTATATTTTGTGATCAGGCTGTGCTCCACCGACAGGCAAACAGAATCGTCCATGAATTCAACTCCTTTTGTACGGAATAAAAAAGCCGTTTCCCAGCCGGAGAAAAGCGCTTCCGGGGGGGCTGTCGAGATATTCAATGATGGTCACGTCGATATTGGCGACCGTGTTCAGGTCAAACACATCCGCATGGGACAGATCGGAGAGATAGCGATCATCCTCCTGCCCGGACAAAAAGCGCCAGCCGCTGTCTCCGGCAGCGGGGTCGGGTTCTTCCCGGTACATGAACGTGATGCGCATTCCGCTCACCGTCACCAACTCGCTGATCAGACACAGATCTGTCCCTGTCGGCTCCACAATGGGAGAAACGGCGCTCAGGGCGAACAGCCACGGCTTTTTCCGGGCGCCCACGCAGGTGTCGATCCGGCGGCGGTGGATGATCTCAAAGCGTCTTTCCCGCTTTTCGAGGAGGCTTTCTTTGTCTTTCTGGACATGGGAGAAAAACCCCTTCATACGGCTCATCAAATACAGACCGCAGGTTTTTTTGGCGTAATACAGTTCGTTTTCATACAGGGGCCTGAGCAGGAATACCACAAGGTTCTTTCCGTCCGGCATGAAGCAGACGTTTCTTTTCCCCTCTCCCGCAAACGGCAGAGAAAACATGAATCCGTTATAATCGTCCTGATGCTGCAAAACAAAGCTGTCGCTGATGGTTTCATAATGCTGCAGGGAAAGCTCCCCCCTGCGGGCAGCGGCGGCGATGGTGACCATTTTTTCCATCAGTTCACCATATAAAGCGGGCACCATTTCCAAATCGGGGAGGGTGGGGATCATGGCGGCAAACTCCGCCCGGAAAACGCAGTGGCCGTACAGCTTGTCGATAGCTGTCGGGGACGGCGCCACGCCGCCTCCGTAGGTCACAAGGGTGAAATAATCCCGTTCAGGGGAGGCGGGGATCAGCAGGATGTGGATTCCTTCCGGGGAGTGAGGAGGAGTGGGCAGGGCCAGAGCGGGGCCTCCGAACTGCTCTGCAAGATACCGGGACAGCGCTTCGTTTTCCTTTGGAGAATAGTCCGGGTAGGGGATGGGGTCCGTTTCGGGCGCCATCGCCTGTCGGACGTACTCCTCATCGGCTTCGACGGCTTTTTGATAGGCCCGTGTTTTGGCTTTTTCCGCTCCGAATACTTCGTAAATGGAAAACAGCAGAAACCAGACCTCCGCCACATTGTCGTTGATTTTCAGGCAGGAACGGGCTTCCCGCAGGGCGGCGTGGAATTCAAAGAGGTCGTAATAGATCTGTGCCAGCAGAAGATGATAGCGCAGGTCATCCTCAGAGGGCTCTTCATAATAAGTCTGAAGGACAGAGAGCGCCTCTTTTGATCGTTCCAGCCCAAACAAAGCGGTGGCCTGAGCAAAGCGGTATTCGGAGTTCATCTCGTCTTCCCCCAGCTCCTCCAGCCGCTCCAGCACAGTCTCATACTGTCCCTCGTCCAGCAGTTCCTCCAGCTCAAACAAAAATTGCGGATCCATCCAATTCCTCCTTCCGCCCGGGGATGATCATCACGCTTCCCATTGTACCACATTTTAACTTACAATTCAACCAGCCTTGCCGGGGGAAACCTTTTTTGAAAACCGTCGGCGCGGCGCTGGTCGGGTTGGTGTAAACTATTTCTGGGAGTATTTGCAGAAGGCTGTCAGAAGAAGGACACCTGAAAATCCCGGGTCCAGCACCCCAAGGGCACTTCCGCTGGGCGCGTCACGCTGGTTTGAAAAGGGTGGACGGAAACTTTGCTTTCCTTTGCAAGACTTTTAGCGTCTTCTTCAGGTGCAAGCCCCGGAAGGGGGGTCTAGGGGAGAAACGCCGCCGATGGCGGCTTAATGAATAATGAATAACTAATAGTGAATAATAATCTCGTGTTTGAGGTTGTTCTTGTGGTTTAGGTTTTCGGGAGTTACTGTTTTCTTCATCAGGTGCAAGTCCAGAAAGGGGGGTCTGGGGGCACCAATGCCAACAACTTAAGCGTTAAAGGCAATTACACCACACAAAAGGAAAAAGCAAGGAGGGCATAATGTCCAAAAACAAAGATTAT
>CACYCG010000085.1 GCA_902772855.1 uncultured Ruminococcus sp. | reverse complement strand
GGGGGGTCCGGGGGAACTCCCCCGGATATGGGTCCAGCGTCACGCTGGCTGGGGGCACTCCCCCGGATATGGGTGCAGCGTCACGCTGCTGGGAAAAACGGCAGCCGCAGAAGTTCTGGCGGTAGAGGTGGTGCTCGGCGGAGAGGACGATGGAACGCTGGTAGCCGCCTCGCTTTTTGAAGTCGGAAAATAAATAGGGGACCTCGTAGACTTCGCTTAACTCCCGCCCGATCTCGTTCAGGGCGGCAGCGCTTTTTTGGGGGGAAATGGAAAGCGTGGTCGTGAAATAGTCATAGCCCCCCGCTCGGGCGGCTTTTGCACTCTCTTCCAGGCGCAGCCGGTAGCACTTCAGGCAGCGGCGCCCTCGCTCCGGCTCCTTCTCCAGCCCCTTCGCCATCTCTTCAAACCGCTCCGGCTCGTAGGCCCCCTCTACGAAATGTACCTCGGGGCACATCTCCCGGATCAGCCGGGCCGCTTCTTCCACTCGATGGCGGTATTCTTCTTCTGGGGAAATATTCGGGTTGTAATAAAACAGCGTGATCTCAAAATACGAGCGCAGGTATTCCAGCACATAGCTGCTGCAGGGAGCGCAGCAGGCATGAAGAAGCAGGCGGGGACGAATCCCCGCCTTCGTTATTTCCTGAAGGGTCTGGTCGAGCAAAAGCTGATAATTGGTTTTGGAAGGAGGGTTCATAGGCGTTCCTCCAGAATCGTCAGAATATCCCCCGGGGTCTGGGCGATGGCGTCGGCGCCGCTTTGCAGGAGTTCCTGAAGGCCCCGGAAGCCCCATGTCACGCCAATCTTGAAAACGCCTGCGTTGGAAGCGGTCTGCATATCCACGTCACTGTCCCCGATGTACACGCAGCCGTCCTCGGGGCAGGAAAGCTCCCGCAGGATCTCCCGCACGGCGGTGGGGTCCGGTTTGCGGGGGACTCCTTCCCGCTTGCCCCGGATCAGCGCAAACGCCGAGGCGGGAAAGAGGGCTTCAACGATCTGCCGGGTGAAGGGCTCCGGCTTGTTGGAAAGCACGGCGCAGCGCACGCCCCGCTCCTGAAGGGCGCTCAGCAGCGGCAGAATCCCCTCATAGGGGCGGGTCTGGTCCAGGCAGTGCGCCTCATAATAGCGGCCAAATGCCGCCAAAACCGCTTCCTGCTCCGGGCTGTGGCCGGCGTCTTCCCGGCCGATGGCCCGGTTGACCAGCACAGCGGCGCCGCTTCCGACCAGCCGTCGGTAGGCTTCGGTGGGGTGCGGGGCAAATCCGTTTTCTTTCAGGGCGGCGTTCATCGCCTGCGCCAGATCCGCTAAGGAATCAATGAGGGTGCCGTCCAGGTCAAAGATACATACCGGTGCGTTCATGGTGTCAGTCCTTTTCGTCCGTCTTCTGGTCGGGCGGATTTTTTTTTCGTTTTTTACTCAGGGCGATCCCGCTTTTGGGGGTGGGAAGGGGCTGGGGCGTCTCCTTCGGGGCGGAGAGCCCGGGCGGGACGCTGCGGGAGCGGAAGAAGATGATCATGGCGGAGGTGATCAGTATCATGACCAGCCCGATGCCGAGGAACCAGAACACCTCCGACCAGTTAGTGACGGACACACAGGCGGTCATTTCCGCCTGCTTCCCCTGCAGGCCCATAGAGAAGCCGGGTTCGTCCTTCTGGGGGGCATATTCCGGCACCGTGATGTCGTCATTGGTCAGGCAGAGGTATTCGGGCAGTTCGCCGTCCCGGGGGAGCAGGCGGTAGAGAACGGGGGTGTCGATATTTTTCCCGATCAGCAGAGAGGACATATCCACCCGGTCGGTAATGGTCTTGCGGGTGCGAAGGGTCAGGAAGGGGACCTCCGAGTCGTAGGAGGTGAGGTTGCCGTCCCCGAACACATCGGTGAATTTGGAGTTGATCTCCCCCGGGGCGCCGCTGAAGGTGATGGTGCAGACAGAGGAACCCTTGTCCACAGAGCGGGAGCAGGGAAACCCGATGCCCTCAAAATAAGAAGTGGTGTAATCGCTGGCCTCGTAGCCGTCCTGCTCGATGGGGAAGGCGAAGGAAACGGATTTTTGCAGGTGGTCGTTATCGAGGGGGGTAAGGGTGAGGGTGATGGCGGAGGGGACATACTGCTTGCCGTCCGAGATGCGCACCGCCACCGACGGGCCGGTGGTTTTCAGGCTGACGGTGTTTTTGGTGGAGCTTTCGGAGGGGATCATTTTCCAGGCGAGGTCGGTGTACAGTTCCGGGTCGGACAGGTCCGCCTTATCGGTGAGGGTGTAATTGTATTCAAGGGGAACGTCCTCGTTGTTATCGGAAGTGTAGGCGGACAGATCAATGGTTTCCACAAAGGAATTCTGGTAGGAGAGGGGGGTGTTGTTTTTGTCCTTGTCCACATAAGCGGCGTCGCCGTACACCGAGGAGAGGAGCTTGTTGGTGTAGCCCTCTAACTGCTTGATGGTGAGGTCGGTGAAGACAACTTTATATTGATAGGTTTTGTCCTCGAGCAGCCAGTCCGCCTTGCCGGAGGGGTCGGTGTTGTCCTTAAAATAATCCGAGAGCTTCGTGCCTAATTTGTCAAAGGTGGTCTGGGGGATGGTGAAGACGATGGTGCGGTCGTAGGAGCCGGATTTGTTGACGGTGTCGATCCGGACGGAATCGATCGGGGAGCCGGAGATCCGGTTGACCCGGATGGCGGGGGCGGTGTCGATGGTGGAATCGGAATAGGTGAGTTTGTTTTCGGAGTGGGAGAAATCGTAGCTGAAATCCGAAAGCTGTTCCACATTGGCGCCGGTGACCATCCAGCCGAAGAGCTGGGAAGAGGTGAAGGATTCCTCAAGCCGCCAGCCGGAGGTGAGGGGGGTGGAGGGGGCGCAGTACACCACGCCGGGGTCGGTGCCGAGGAGTTCGTGGAGCTTGCGGGTGTAATCGGAATAGGAGGCAAAGGAGAGGGTGAAGGTGAAGGAAACCTCCTCAGAGGAGGAATTGTCGGCATAATCGAGGACGGAGGGGCAGTATTTTCGCACGATCATAGACAGGGAATCGGCCCGGTCGGAGCCGGGAGCGATGACAGAGGAAGGAAAGCGCACGGTCATCACTCGGGAGCCGGTGAAGCTGGTGGAAACCGAAAGGGAGGTGCGGATGTCCGGCGCTTCCGGGGCGGAAGGGGAGCAGCCTGCTGCTAAAAACAAAACCGTAAGCACCGCCGCAAGAGCAAGGTGCCTCAGAAGAGAACGTCTGGTCAAAGGGGATCACTCCAATCGTTACATTTATATATAGGCATCGGCAGGAAAGCTTTGCCGGAAAACGCCTCAAAAACCAATTCTATTGTACTATGTTTGCGGGGGTCTGTAAAGACCTTTTTCCATAAAAAACGATATTTCATTTTTGCAAAAAGGAACAAATAGAGAAAAAATGGAAAAAGTTTTTAGGGATATTTACCCAAAAAAGCATTGACAAAAGGATTAAAAAAGTGTTATCATAAAGCATAACAGATAGTAGCGGAACTCTATCCTCATCAGGATTATGTATACTATGCATGGTGGCGTGTACCGGAAAGGGGTATGGTTGTTATGATAAAAATCAAAACGCCAAGCAACAGATTTTTCTTACTGCTTATGAGTGTTCTGCTGGTGATTTCCAGCCTGGTGCCGATGATGATGTCAGCCGAGCGGGTGGAGGCCGCAGGAGAGATCACGATTTTCCTGGATATGGGCTTTGTCAATAACGGGACGAACTGGAACAAATCCCCCTCAAACGTATATTACTACCTCTCGAGCAGCACAGATGCCAGCACGAATGCCAGCACGAGCCTGACGTTCACCAGCGACAAAAAGCTGGAAGCAACCAACTACCCTTCTGCATTTGATGCCAGCGGCAAGGTGTTCAAGCTCACCTTTACCCCGGGGTCCCATACAAGAATTTCCTTCTCTCTGTCGACCGGCAGTGTGAACGGAAAAATGAGAACGGCCAGACGAACCGACTCCACCCTTGATTTCCGGGACAAAATGCGGATGTACGTTACGAACGATGACTGGAACGGTTATCAGAGCATCTGGGTGTCCAGCAAGGACGTGGACACAACGACCGATTACGCCGGGCAGACCTTCAAGCTCGCCAACGTGACCGGCACACGCCTTCCGTTTAGGGCTGTGTTTACCAATGGCACCGACACCTACACGGTGCAGAACGATTCCGCTTATGCCTCCGCTTCCATGGCTTCTGTCGGAAGAAACGCTGCCAGCGGCTATTTGGAGCCGGTGACGATCACGGTTCCCCCGGCGGGAGCGAACGGTGCCTACACCAAGGTGCAGTTCTATCAGGGGTCGACGATGTTCAAGGAGTATAACCTGACGCTGGACGACCACAAGATCATCGGGAAAACGTTCTATTACGGCTGGACGGAATATCAGAACTCCCAGTACAGTGTTGCCGCCGACCCGATCACCTACGGCGACTACAAGACCCGCTGCTTCTACAGCACGGATTACGAAAAAACTGCTTACCCCGCCAGA
Organism: uncultured Ruminococcus sp.; assembly: GCA_902772855.1. Taxonomy (GTDB): domain Bacteria; phylum Bacillota; class Clostridia; order Oscillospirales; family Acutalibacteraceae; genus UBA1213. Next base: position 1,186 of record CACYCG010000085.1, on the reverse strand, counting down.
AGCGGCGGCGGCGCAACGGTTCTGTATTTTGACAAAACCGGTTTCCCGTACACGTCCGCTTCAGACAGCATAACGGTCACCACCAAGGCCGCCACCTACACCACCACCCAGCTCACCAAAGGAAATGCTTCCTTTGTGACGGACAATGCGGTGGAGCTGAATGAAGGCGAAGTGTTCACCATCACCTATGTGCACGGCGGTGTCACAGACGTGTACAACTGCGTGTGGGATTCCGCTTCGAGCAACATGGTCGTCATCAGTACCGGCAAAGCACAGGTGCTCGGCACCTTCTCGCTGCAGACCTTAAACGAAATGCCAGACGGCCAGAAATACATCACGGTCAAGTCGAATATGTACGACTACCAGTACGATCAGTTCAACTATTCGGTTGATTATCAGTATTACAGCGGCGGCTGGCAGATTTCTCATGTTTCCAGTCAGCCATCCAGGAAGGGCGCAGCCAAGCGGCCGTATCTGGCCATCAATGAGGCTATCAGCGCCTACACAAATTATTCCAACGGCTCTGGAAATGCTCCTCTGTATATAGGCCAGTTCTGGCTGCCGGATTTCCCTTCTACCGATTACGGCGGACTGTGGGACACTTCTACGGAAATATATTCTACTTCTACGGCCTCAAAGCAGAGAGCCGGGTATAACCGCTACCGAAAGGAAAGTGCGGGCGATACCTCCAACGACAAGTACTATATCGCCGGTTCTCAGTATGGCGGAAACAACTACAATGACTATTATGAGTTTTTCGGCTTCGGCAATACCCTGAATAACTTCAAATGGGCCGCCAACCTTGCCATCCGGACGGACGACCAGGAATCCGGCACCCATATGCCCTTCGATGCGGTCATGCAGGGGCTGGTGAAAGATCAGCTGGTCGGAGGTCAGCTGGCAGCGCCGAACGGCACCCTGATTCCGTATTTTGATATGACCTGGTGGAGCGGGACTTTTACGACTTCGCAGGGAGTGACGATCTATAAGGCGGACTACATTGATAAATACGAAGACCTTGACTTCCCGTTCTTTGAAATCCCCGCTAACGACATCGTCTTTGAAAACGGCTATGATAAGGATCATATGCTGACAAACGATGCGGAAGCCTATTCGGGCAACTATTATGTGTTCGATTCAAAGAACTACAGTGTCCGGGCGAGCAAAACCGGCGGGATCACCAATT
>CACYCG010000084.1 GCA_902772855.1 uncultured Ruminococcus sp. | reverse complement strand
GCCTTTTCAAAGGCTTGCAGGGTCCAGGGGCAGAGCCCATGGTCGCGCTCCGCAGAGCGCGAAACCCCCAAACCTTCCCGTCAGCAAGCGCCAGCCTGTAACGCCATCAAGGACCCGCCCCAAACAGCCGGCGCATCCAAAAGGCAGGAGAGAAAGGGAACACAAAGCATAGACCAGCCCGAACCGGACCGCCTGACCGTCCCGAAATTTGCGCTGGCGGAGAGATGGCAGGACAGCAGACGAATGGTAAAGGAGAGCGGTCCCTGCCGCCCTTCGCCCGGCGACGAAGAAACGCCGGGGAGCTGACCGAGGAGAACAGCCTGCCCTTTACACCGAGAAGCTGCCCGTTATACTCCCCCCGCCCCCTCTGAGAGGGGGCCTTTTTGCTGCCTGACCTTCAGAGCTGGCTGACCGAGAAGAACCACCCAAAACCCCGACTATAAAACCATAACAAAAGCCTTTTCTTCTTCAGCAAAGTAAAATGAGAAGGAAGGCCTCAAACAAATCCATTATTCATTTTTCTGTTAGCCGAAAAACAAAAGAAGCCGCCCCTCCCTTTTCGGGAATGGGGCGGCTTCTTTTTGGATCTGGATGGCTCAGAGTTCGGAGCAGAACTCCACGGTTTTGCCTTCGAGGATCATATTGGTGGTTCTGACAGCGCACATTTTGCCGCACATGGAGCAGGTGTGACGGTCGGCGGGAGGCGTGCTTTCAAAATAAGCCCGGGCTTTTTCGCCGTCCACGGCGATCTCAAACATTTTCTCCCAGTCCATCCGGTGCCGGGCTTCCGCCATCGCATTGTCTGCATCGGTCGCATGGGGAATGCCCTTGGCGATATCGGCGGCATGGGCGGCGATCCGGGAGGCGATAATGCCCTCTTTCACATCCTGCAGGTCCGGCAGGCGCAGATGCTCGGCGGGGGTGACGTAGCAAAGGAAATCCGCTCCGGCTGCCGCTGCGATGGCCCCTCCGATGGCGGAGGTGATATGGTCGTAGCCGGGGAAAATATCGCTGACCAGCGGCCCGAGAACGTAAAAAGGAGCGCCGTGGCACAGCCGCTTCTGCAGCTTCATATTAGCTTCGATCTCGTTCATCGCCATATGGCCCGTCCCTTCCACCATCACCTGCACGTTTCTTTCCCACGCCCGCTCGGTCAGGGCGCCCAGTTCGATCAGTTCGGCGATCTGTCCGGCATCGGTGCTGTCATCCAGACAGCCGGGGCGAAGCGCATCGCCGAGGCTGATGGTCACGTCGTATTCCTCTAAAATATCGAGCACCTGATCGTAATATTCATAAAACGGGTTTTCGTTCCCGGTCATCATCATCCACGCAAACAGCAGGGACCCCCCTCGGGAAACGATATTCATCTTCCGTTTGTCCCGCATGAAGGCTTCTACGGCCCGGCGGTTGATGCCGGCATGGATGGTCATGAAATCCACGCCCTCTTCGGCATGGGCCCGCACAACCTTCAGAAAATCCTCCGCTTTGATCTCCAGCAGGTCTTTTTCGAGATAGCCGATCGCATCGTACATCGGCACCGTTCCGATCATCGCCGGAGAACGCTTCACCAGCTCCTGACGGAAGGTATTGGTTTTTCCGTAATTGCTCAGGTCCATAATGGCCTCCGCTCCGAAGCGCAGCGCCATGTCGACCTTCTGCATTTCAAGGGTATAATCCTTGCAGTCCCCGGAAATGCCGAGGTTGACGTTGATTTTCGTGCGAAGCCCGGCGCCGATGCCTTCCGGGGAGAGGGAGGTATGCCGCACATTGGCCGGGATTGCCACCACCCCGGCGGCCACTTTTTCCCGGAGGGCCTGCGGGTCCATATATTCCTTTTTCGCCACGGTTTCCATTTCCGGGGTGATAATGCCTTTTTTCGCAGCTTCCATCTGCGTTTTGTATGCTCTCATATTGATTCTCCTTTTTGTGGATTTTTTTCTCTGTCGTCAGACGGAGTCAGCAGGGCAAAATGATGACACAGCGGCCCGGACCCTTTTCCAAGGTCCATCATGACCCGCAGCGCATCGCTGATATAGGCTTTGGCAAGCCGCACGGCGGTTTCTATGGATTCTCCTTTTGCAAGCTGCGAAGCGATAGCGGAAGAAAGCGTGCAGCCGGTTCCGTGGGTATTGGGGTTCGGAATGCGCTCCCCTTCGAGGCAGACCAGCGTTTCCCCGGTGCACAGCACGTCGGAGGCGTCCTCCACGGCGTGGCCTCCCTTGACCAGCACCGCTCCCCCGAAGGTGCGCTGCAGGAGCCGTGCAGCCTGCTTCATATCCTCCCGGGAACGGATCGTCAGGCCGCTGAGCACCTGAGCTTCGGGAATATTCGGGGTCATGATCTCCGCCAGCGGCAGCAGGCGGTTTCTCAGCACTTCCACCGAGCCGCTGTCCGACAGGGCCGCTCCGCTGGTGGCGACCATCACCGGGTCCACGACCAGATGAGCGGGACGAAGCTGCTCTAAAGCATCGGCAATACAGGTTCCCGCTGCGGCGGAAGGGATCATGCCGATTTTGACGGCATCGGGGGGGATATCCTCCCACACAGCGTGGATCTGATCGGCGATCATCTCCGGCGGGATCTCCAGCACCGAGCGCACGCCGGTGGTGTTCTGGGCGGTAATGGCGGTGATGACGGTCATCCCGTACACCCCGTTCATGATCATGGTTTTCAGGTCGGCCTGGATCCCGGCGCCTCCGCTGGAATCGCTGCCGGCGATGGATACAACGGTTTTCATACAGGCTCCTTTCCGCCTGCCGGGGCAGGCTGCCGGAAGAGGGTTTCCGCCATAGCCCGCAAAGACCGGCTGGCCCCGGCAATATCGTCCCTTCCGAAGATGGCGGACACCACCGCCGCCCCGGCCACCCCGCTGCCTTTCAGCAGCGGCATATTTTCCTCGCAGATCCCCCCGATGGCGACCACCGGGATCTTTACGCCGCGGCAGATGGACTGCAGGGTGTCCATGCTCATGGGGAGGGCATTTTGTTTGGTCGGGGAGGGGAAGAGGGCGCCGCAGCCGACATAATCCGCCCCGTCCGCCTCGGCTTTTTGGGCAGCCGGCAGGGTTTTGGCGGTGGCACCGATGAGCAGGGACCGCCCCGCCATCGCCCGCACCGCTGCAACAGCGGTATCGTCCGCCCCCAGGTGAACCCCGTCCGCGCCGCTTTCCATGGCGATGTCGGGATAGTCGTTGATGATGAGCGGCACCCCGCAGCGGTGACAAAGCACCCGCAGCTCCCGGGCGGTTTTCAAAACGGCAGCCCGGTCATGCGTTTTGTCCCGGAGCTGCAGCATGGTGATCCCCCCGGACAGGGCTTCTTCCACCGCTTCCGACAGGGTACGGTTCCAAAGACAATGCTCATCGGTAATGGCATACAGCAGATACCGGTTCGGACTGTTCACGGCCTTCCCTCCTTTTCATGTTCCCGGACGGCATTTCTCAGCCGCCGCATCAGGTCTTCGGGGTCTTCCGTCCAGAAACGGCTCATCAGGCAGGCTCCCGCCGCCCCGGCTTCCATTAAGGCGGGAATCTGCTGCGGCCCAATGCCCCCGATGGCATATACCGGAACGCTGCTTCTTTGGCAGACTTCCTTCAGAAAGGACGTTCCCCTCGGCGGCAGACCGGGTTTGCAGCCGGTGGCAAAAATATGCCCGGCGATGAGGTAATCGGCCCCTAAAGCGATGGCCTCCTCCGCTTCTTCCAAAGAATGGCAGCCCGTCCCGATCAGGGAAAAGGCGGATCTCAGGCCCTCCGGCAGGATCCGCAGGTCGGAAAGCGGAAGGTGCAGATCCGTGCAGCCCAGCAAAAAGGCGGCCCGGGCATAGCGGTGCAGGGAGCAGGGAACTCCGGCCTCCCGGCAAATGGCCAGCACCTCCCCGGCAAGCTCCCGGTAGGCTGTCGGGGGAAGGTCCTTTTCCCGCAGGAGGATCCTGTCCGGCAGGGCGTCTGCGGCGGCTTTCAGGCGGGGGAGAAAGGCCTCCCCGCAGCGGGACCGTTCGGTGATACACCAGATCTCAAACATAAATATAATCGTTCAGCACGGGCTGCAGCCCTTCTGCGGAGATGTCCCGGTACATAGCCTGCAAACTGCGGCTGTCGCTGATCTCAAACTGTTCATCTCCCTCGGGGGCGTCCGTCTCCTTTCCGGAATATTTGCTTTCGTGGTCGCCGATGCCGGTGGAAACACCGGCCGACACTTTAGTAGCGGCAATTTTCACGATCCCGTTGCGAAACTCCCGGCTTTCCCGGGAGGAAACGGTGATGCCGACAAACGGCAGAAAAATGCGGTAGGCGCACAGGATCTGGCAAAGCCGCTCTTCGCTGACATCCTGCGGATGAATGCTTTCGTTGTGGATGATGGGCCGCAGACGGGGGCAGGACAGGGACATTTCTGCATGGGGATATTTTCTTTGCAGGAAATAAACGTGCAAAGCGCTGGCGAGCGCATCCCGCCGGAAATCCGACAGCCCGAGCAGGGCCGAAAAACCGGCGCCCCGCATTCCCGCCATCAGCGCCCGCTCCTGTGCATCGAAGCGGTAGGGCCACACCCGCTTGTGGCCGAGCAGGTGAAGGGTCTCATATTTCCGAATATCGTAGGTCTCCTGAAACACCGTCACATAATCCGCCCCGCATTCGTGCAGGAAGCGGTATTCATCGGTATTGACCGGGTAGATCTCCAGCCCCACCATCCGGAAATACTTCCGGGCGAGGCGGCAGGCCTCTCCGATATATTCCACGCTGCTTTCCTTCCGGCTTTCTCCGGTCAGCAGCAGGATCTCTTCCATGCCGGAATCGGCGATGACCTTCATTTCTTTTTCGATCTGCTCAGCGCTGAGCTTCATGCGCCGAATCTGGTTGTAGCAGTTGAAGCCGCAGTAGACACAGTAATTTTCGCAGTAATTGGCGATATACAGCGGGGTGAAGACATATACCGTATTGCCGAAATGCTTTCCGGTCTCACTGCGGGCCTTTTGTGCCATCGCCTCCAAAAACGGCTCCGCCGCCGGGGACAGCAGGGCTTTGAAGTCCTCGATAGTGCAGTGGCCGCCCTCCAGGGCTGCCCGGACGTCCTTGGCGGTGTACAGGGCCGGGTCATAGGCCTCCACTTCCGCCATGACTTTCCGGCGGATATCCGACTCGATCACCTCCATGCCCGGGAGGTATTTCATCGGGTCGCTGCGGCTGGAGGGGTCGTTTTCAAGCTGGTGCTTCCTGCTCAGGGCGGCAGGGGAAAGGGTTCCCGAATCGAAGAAAAACTGATTTTCCATGCCGTTCACCTCACCGATGCAAAAATCCCGTCAGCGGGTCGGAGGCGCTTGCGCCCCGGGTAAGCACCCGGCCGGGTTTGGCAAGGTAGGCCTTTCTTCCGGCGGAGATCGCCTCCCGGAACGCCTCTGCCATGAGGGGGAGGTCCCCGGCGGTGGCCAGGGCGGTGTTGGCCATGATAGCGGCGGCGCCCATCTCCATCGCTTCGCAGGCCTGCGAGGGCCGTCCGATACCGGCGTCCACAATGATCGGCAGCTCGATCTCGTCTATCAGGATCTGCAGGAACTCCTTTGTGGCGAGGCCCTTGTTGGAGCCGATGGGGGAGGCCAGCGGCATAACGGCAGCGGCGCCGGCGCCGGCTAAATCTCTGGCAACGTTCAGATCGGGGTACATATAGGGCAGCACCACAAAGCCCTCTTTGGCCAGCATCTCCGTGGCCCGGATGGTTTCAGCGTTATCGGGCAGGAGGTATTTGGAATCCCGCATGATCTCCACCTTTACAAAATCGCCGCATCCAAGCTCTCGTGCCAGCCGGGCAATACGCACCGCTTCTTCGGCATTCCGGGCGCCGGAGGTATTCGGCAGCAGGGTGACGCCCTGCGGGATATGGTCTAAAATATTTTCATGTCCGGCGGAATTGGCCCGGCGGACGGCTAACGTAATGATCTCCGCTCCGGCCTGCCGCACGGCTGCTTCGATCAGGGAAAGGGAATATTTCCCCGACCCGAGGATAAAGCGGGACTGAAACGCCTTTCCTCCGAGCATCAGCGCATCATTCTGATTCATGTTCATCCTTCCTTTTTATCGGTTTCATCTGGGTTTTTTTCATTGGTTTCGTATTCTGCCGCATGGTCCTGCAGGGAAAAGCCTTCCGCCCCGCCCCCGCAGGCCAGACAGCCCACCCGGCGCGGGAGAGGGATCTTCCGCATACGCATGGTCAGCAGGTCGATATGCAGCACCTGCCCGCTGAGAAGGTGCCCGCAGCCGGTCAGGTATTTAATGCATTCCGCCGCCTGCAGGGAACCGATCACGCCGACTGCCGCACCGAGCACGCCGATGTCCGTGCACAGCGGCAGGTTTTTCGGCACTTCTTCCAGCAGACACCGCAGGCACGGCCCCTGCCCGGGCACGCAGGTCATGACCTGCCCGCCAAAGCGGACCACCCCGGCATGACAGAAGGGCGTTCCGGCGGATACGCAGGCGTCGCTGAGAAGAAATTTGGTCTCGAACCGGTCCACGCAGTCCACTGCGAAATCATAGCCGTCTATCAGGGACAGGGCGTTTTCAGCGGTCAGGCGGCAGGGGTAGAGGTGAATAGCCGTATCGGGGTTCAGGGCGGAAAGCGCCAGCCGGGCTGATTCCACTTTCAGCATCCCGACCCGGTCGGTGGTGTGCAGCACCTGCCGCTGGAGGTTGGAAAGGCTCACGGTGTCATCGTCCACGATGCCGATGGTGCCGACGCCGGCTCCGGCGAGCAGGGGAAGCACCGCCGAGCCAAGCCCCCCGGCGCCCACCACGAGCACCCGGCTTTTCAGGAGCTTTTTCTGTCCGGCTTTGCCGATCTCCTTCAGGACAAAATGGCGGGCATAGCGCTGCTGCTGATCGGGGGATAGCTCCATTTCAGCCACCCCCCACAAAGCTGACGACCTCCACCACATCTCCATCGGAAAGAATGGTGCTGTCAAAAGCCGGTTTGGGGAGGATCTCCCCGTTTTTTTCCACCGCCACCCGTTTTGGGTCGTAGCCGTTCTGACAAAGGTAGTCAAACACCGTTGCGCCCTCGGCGGCGGCGGGTTTTCCGTTAATGATGATCAAATCAACACCTCCCAAAAAAACAGGTACGGGACCTTTCCCAAGCGGAAACTCCCGTACCGGACGATCTATTCCATCCCTACGGTGGCATTATCCACATCAGGTTCCGGGTCGAAACTCTCAGTTTCCTCTCAGCCTGTCCCACAAGCTCCCCTTGGTTCGTTTCCTATTGTATCATCCCTCCCCCCAAAAGTCAACCAGGCAGCCAGCGGCAGCGGCGGCGCTGCACCCCGTATCTGGGGGATTCTCCCCCAGACCCCCCTTCCGGGGCTTACAGTCAACGGAAACGCTAAAAGTCTTGCAAACCAGCGTGACGCTGGACCCGGGTCTGGGGGAGTGCCCCCAGACCCCCCGTTCGGGGCTTGCACCTAAAGAAGACGCCAAAAGTCTTGCAAAGGAGGGCAAAGTTTCGGTCCAGCCTTTTCAAAGGCTGGCAGAGACCAGAGACAGCGTCTCTGGTCGCGCTCCGCAGAGCGCGAAACCCCCAAACCTTCCCGCCCCGCAGCGTCAGCCTGTGAAGCTAACAAGGAAAAGCCTATAAAGCCAGCGCATCAAAAGGGCAGCAGAGAAGGGAACACAGAGCATAGACCGCCCCGAGAAGACCCACCTTCCCGACCCGAAATTTGCGCTGGCGGAGAGATGGCGGGACAGAAGACGAACGGTAAAGGAGAGCGGT
>CACYCG010000083.1 GCA_902772855.1 uncultured Ruminococcus sp. | reverse complement strand
TTGGTGTAAAATATTTCTGGGATTATTTGCAATAGGCTGTCAGAAGAAGGACGCCTGAAAATCCCGGGTCCAGCGTCACGCTGGCGCTGCCGCTAAATTGACAATCTCCTTTTCCTGTACTATAATGTCAATAATATCGTTGCAGTATATGCAGGTGGAGTGTCCCTTATGAACAACCGTTATTTCTTTACTGTCAATCTCCTGATCCGCAGTGAAGCGCATTTGCAAAGCGCTGTCCATTCGATTATGGAAGATGAAAAGTTTTTCCTTGAAAATGTTCAGATCGTTCTTATAGATTCTATCGGCAATCCCGAAAGCTCTTCTTTTTGTGCTGATCTTACCGCCCGGTATCCCGAAAACGTCTCTTTTGTCGAAACGATCGGTCAGAATCCACCGGAAAGCTATAACACCGCCAAAACCATCAGCGCCGGGACCTATGTTTCGTTTATTGATAATTTCAGCTTCTATAGCTCCGGCACCTTGAAAAAAATCAAACGGATCCTATCCTCCGGGATGATTCCCCTCCTTTCGGTCGCTGTTCCGGAATCTCTTCGGGAACCCGGCCTTCTTCCCCCGCTCAAGGGGATCGTGGAGCCGGGAAAGAACCCTCAGTGGCTCCAACCTTTGCTCGGAGCATATTTTTTTCTGAATAAATATGTCCGCTCCTGTTCGTTCCCTACCAAAAACCGCTTTCACTGGGATTCGGAATACCTTCTTTCTGTTTTGCAGGAATGCCGCTCCTTTGTCTATGAGGATGAGGTTTCTTTTTCGACCCTCTCCCCTACCCCCGCTCAGCCGGACCGCTTTGAGCCACGCTATTCGTCAGCTTTTTACACGGAGGCTGTTCGGCAGTATCTCCTTCCCATTCTCAAGCGTTCCCCCTCCCTTCCGGAGATCCAGGCGGAAGTGCTGCGGCTGATCCTGATCAAGTTCCTGTTCGGAACAGAGGAGTATTATCAGGGGATTCCTTCCGGAAGCCGGGTGCAGGATTTTACGGATGCAGTGGGAGAAGCATTTGAATGGATCCCGGACAGTCTTATCCTGCATAAACCGCTGTACGAACGCATGGGACTTGACCCTGCCCTTTCTGTACAGCTTGTCCGCTATAAATATCGTGATGAGAAATTAAAACCTTCTGTTTTGCTGGTCCCGCCGAGGGAAACGCTTTCCTTTACGGCTTCCGTTTTTCCGGAAACCCAGCGGAAAATGCAGCTATCCGGGCAATTCCTGACGCATATTCATTCCGTGCCCGTAACCGATTCCAAGGCGCTCACGGCGGAGATCCTGTGTATCAATTACGAAGCGGATGGTTTATATATTGATGCTGTGCTGTCGGATGGCTCCTACTGGGAGGATTCGGAGTATTCCCTTGAAGTCGTGGTCAACGGCAAACGCTTTCCCGTTGTGCGCTCCGGGTCCTATTCCTCCCGCACGGTGTTTGACGTTCCCTTTGTCCGTCGCTTTGCCTTCGGTTTTTTCGTCCCCGTTTCCTCCGGAAAGGTGATGGATACCGCTTATATCAATTTCAAATATCAAAAATTCGCTTTCCGCATCGGCCTTCGCTTTCCTTTTCCCGCCTCCCGGCTTTCCGATGAGCTTTCCAATTCCTTTTATGCGTTCAAAGACCGCATTGTGACCTATGACGCAAAAACCCGGAGTCTTGTGATCAGAAGGTGCACGCCGGGTCTTCTCTCCCTTTCGGAGACCCGTCTTCTGAATGAGACGGGAGGGCGCTTCGGTGTGAAAGACAGTCTTTACTACCGCCAGATCCGTCATGCCGCCGCCGCTTTCAAACGGTCCGCCGGCACCCGGCAGATATTTGTTTTTTACGATGAAGCCGGGATCAATACCAGCGGAAATCTCCTGTTCCGGTATTTTTCCAAGCACCTTCGCAGCCATTTTGAGACCTGCATGATCGTTCGCAAAAACTCCCCGGAACAGGTGTTTTTAACGGATAACGGCTATGAGAATGTGTGGGAGAAAGGTTCCGTTCGGGCCATGGCAGCAGCGCTTTCGGCGGATATTATTTTCGCCTCCGACCAGGATCCCTATGCTTCTATCGGCTTTACCCCGAAAGACTGCATTTGTCTGCGGGATAAACTGAATGCTCAGATCTTTTACGTTCCCAATACATTTTTTACCTACCGGAACGCCCCTGCTGATCATCGGACGAAAAACAACATCCACGCCCTTTTCTGCACAGCCGAGCGAGAAAAAAAGGTGCTGTTAGACCCTGCCTATGATTATTTCGACCAGATGATTTTTTTGACCGGTCATCCTCTTCTGGATACGGTGAGTGATAACCGGGAAAAAATCATTCTGATTGCCCCAGGCCACCGAAGAATCTTTTCCGCCTATGTCTATTCATCTTATTACCGGTTTTCGGAAAGCTCCTTTTTCAAGGCGTACAACGACCTTCTCACCAATGTCCCGCTTTTGAGCAAATGCCGGAAAAATCATTGGAAAATAGCGGTGCTTCTTCCTGAAATTATCGGCCGGTTTTCCGGGCTGTTTCATTCGGATGACGTCGTTCAGTTCTATCCGATGGATGAACATAACGCTACAGCGCTGACGAGCCGGGCTTCGGTGCTGATCACGGATTATTCTGACCTGCAGTTTAGGTTTGCCTACGTCCAGAAGCCGGTAGCTTACTTCTTTCCGCCGGGGCTGCCCATTCATTCCGAGCATAAAGGAGAGCGGATCGGAAACAGCGGATTCGGCCCGGTCTTTACAGAACCGGAACGCCTTTCCGATTATCTGCAAAACGGAGCAGAAAACGGGTTTTCAATGGAAGAACCGTATCTGACCCGGCAAAGCCGGTTTTTTTCACAGCCGGATAAAGGCAATTGCCGGCGTATTTTTGAAAAAGTCATGGAGATTACTTCTCCGGAAGAATGACAGGAGGTTGTATCATGAAAGTGTTTGTGTCGGGGCTGGTCAATATTGAAACAACGGTGGTGGTCCGTTCCTTCCCTATCCCCTATTATCCGATCGACTACCCGTTTTTCGGGATCAATTCGCAGGTGTCGGGCGTTGGGTGCAACGCAGCCAAAGCGCTGACGGCCCTTGGAGATACCGTGGAATTGGTGTCGTTTACCGGGAACGATGAAGAAGCCCTCCGAATCGAAAGGGATCTGGAGAGACACGGCATCTCCGGGAAAGGCCTTCGCAAAACGCTGCGGCAAACGCCGGTGTCGGCTGTTTTATTTACGGAGAACGGAAAGCGGCAGGTTTACTGCGATTTGAAAGACATTCAGGACCAATCTCTTTCCCCGGAAGACTGTTCCGGCTGGAGGGACGGTGCGGCGGCTGTGCTGTGCAATATCAATTTCAACCGGGAGCTGATCAAAGCGGCCCGGCGGGCGGGGGTGCTGACGGCCACGGACGTTCATGTGCTCAGCGAGATAGAGGACAGCTACAATCGGGACTTCATGGAAAACGCCGATATTCTGTTTCTGAGCGATGAAAAACTCCCCGAAGCGCCGGAGGAATTTATTCTGAAGCTCGCAAAGAGATATCAGAACCGCTTGATCGTGATCGGCATGGGAGAAAAGGGAGCGCTGTTATGGGAAGAAGGAGCAAAATGCCCGGTGACAATTCCTGCCTACAAGCCGGAGAAGGTGGTCAACACCGTTGGCGCCGGAGATGCGCTGTTTGCTTCTTTTCTGCATTATTATCTGAAAGGACTGGAAGCGAAGGAGGCGCTGGGGAGGGCGGTTATTTTCGCCGGGATTAAAGTCGGTTTCAACGGAGCCTCGGTCGGGTTTTCTACGGAGGAAGAAATTGAAAGCGTGCGGGATAAAAAATGATCCGTTCTTTCCGGTCATGCTGCCCTCTGTGCTGTGTTTCCGATATATGACAGGTCCTTTTGCGGTGATGGATCCGCAAGAGGAAGCCGCCGCTTTGCGGCGGCTTTTTTTAGGGCTGTTTTTGTCATTTTGACAATACAATTGGTGAATGCGAATATAAAACCAACCTAATTTTTGGAAAATATGCGAATTGTCTTCCGGACAGAAAATGATTAAAATGAAATAGAATATTGCTTTTTCCGTTTATGCCTTTTGCGCCGGAAAAGCACTGATATAATTTGTCTGGAGGGATTTATGACATGAAAAGTACGTCAAAAGCATGGCTGGCTCTTCTGCTGTCAGCTACTACTACCGTTGGCTCCCTTCCGGCGTTCGCTGTGGGTGAATCAACAGTGAATCTCCCGGAGTCCTTCGAAGAAAGTGCCTGCAGCACGATGACTGTTTCCGCACCGGTCGACCCGGTCCCCGAAGAAGGGGACGTGAAACAGATGCTTCTGGATGGTACTCTGGATGAAGCGGAAATCGTAACAGCCGAGCCGGTGACCAAAAAGGTAACCACTGCCCCGGCAGACAAGACGGTGATTGCCTTGCCCGATGTGCTCACGGAAACGACCGCGGAAGACAGTTCCGAAGATGACCATTCCACCCCGATCGGTACCCCTTACTCGGAAAAATATGCTGACTATCTCCCGGAGGAAGGTTTCCATATTGATCCCGTTCTTCCTGAAGACACCGATATCATTCGCAGCAGAGAAGATTACTACAAAACTGTGTACGGCGAGCAAAAGGGGCTTCAGATCTCCCGGGCGCAGGCACGGAGCACACTGCCTTCTGCAGTGGATAACAGCACGTCCAAGTATTTCCCGGTTCCCGGCGATCAGGGTCAGATCGGGTCCTGTATGTGCTTTGCGGACGTGTATTATCAGATGACGTACGAATACAACCGTGCCCACGATATTACGACCACCCCCGACAACACGATGTCTCCGAAGTTTGTTTATAACTTCCTTTGCGGCGGTGACTGGGGAACCGGCACGAACTCCGGTGAGATCTATTATGTTTTGAAAAAGTTCGGGACTACCACCTTAAAAACAGTTCCCTATGACGGCAATATTCTCACGCTCTCCCCCTCTGTGGATATCTACCGGGAAGCCGCTGACCATAAAATGTTATCTGCACAGGGGTTTGAACGGATCGGAAAAACAGATGAGACCCTTGTGACTTCTCCCACCGACAGCGATCTTATCCCCATCAAAACAGCTCTGGCCAACGGAGATGTTCTTTCCTATGTGACCGGTATCGGTGGCTGGAGATGCGGCCAGCTCAAAAGCGCTCCCGGCGTGAACGAGGGGTATGTCGGGCAGGAATGCATTCTGTCCGAAGACCATCAGGCCGGCGACCACGGCATGACGCTGGTGGGCTATAATGACAACATCTGGTGCGATATCAACGATAACGGTGTTGTCGATGACGGCGAAATGGGCGCTTTCAAAATCGCTAATTCCTGGAGCGCAGGCTATGCCAACGGCGGGTTCAACTGGATCGCCTATGACTGCCTTAATTATAAAACCGTGGTTGCGGGCGGTTATAATGCTCCAGAGCGGGATTCCGTCTTTATGGACGTATACCGGATCAATGTGATGCCGGTAGATTATGAGCCGCATATCTTTGCTCAGTATACGTTCAATGTGTTCAAACGGGAAGATCCCGTTTTGAAAATTAGGGCCAACTGGGCGAATGCTGTCATAACAGAAACCATTACGCCGACGCCCCATGCCTCTAAAACTGTTATGAATTACTACGGCACAAGCGGTGCAGAAGATGTGACGCTGATTTTTGATATGGAATATATCATGCAGCAGCTCAACTGCCCGGATTTCAAGGAATTGGAACTGGAACTGATCCCGATGGATTTTTATCAGAATGAACATGTTCCGGTCCTGAAAGACTTCTACATTTATGATGAAGATGATCCCTCCTTCAAGATTCGTCCGACTATCAGCTATCCCCTTACTATGCCTTATGCGCAAAGTGTAGACGATGTGCCCAGTTACCATTTGCAGACGGCTGTGCATAACAATGCCATCATTTACTATCGTGGGTACAGAGATCCGCTTATCCGCTATCGGGTCGGCTCGGGAGAATGGAGCAGCGCAGCCGGTTCGCCGATGTGGTATACCCTGGAAGAATACGGCTACCAGTACAAATACGTTATTCCGATGAAAAACGATTATGAAGTCACCTTGTATTTCATCAATCAGGATGGCGTGGTGAACGATAATGGCGGGCAGTATTACAAGGCCGGGAAAGGTAACAACTGCTTTGTCATTCCCGGGGTTGGTACGAAGTTTGATTATACGATTACTCGTGAAATGGATCAGATCTCTCCCGAGGAAGGGATCGATGTGGGCAGTGTTGATTATCCCAACTGTATGCCTTCCGGCGGGTATGAACCGTATTGTTTCCGCATGGATGTCTATGATCTGGATAATAAGAAGTTTGTCTATCTTGGAGAATATTGCAAACCGTATAACGGAAAATATTCCATGTCTGCCAACAACGGCGGCTATCGCTATGATGAAACCGGCCACTTCAAAGTGTATGTTTACGGGAAAGACTGTGCCGGAGCAGAAGTGAAGAAAGAGTATGAAGTAACGGTTGTTGACAAGAAATGTCAGTATGTCGATTTCCACCGGGAAAGCACCTATGCCGACATTACCTGCGGCGAAAATGTAACCTTTGTGGCAAAAACTCTTTATGACAAGCTGGTTCCGGGACAATATTATCATAATTTCTATTTGATGCATGAAGACCGCATCATTCTGAAAAAGACCGTCAGCCCGAAATCCTATTCGATCAATACCAAGCGGGCCATTCTGCAGATCCCTTGGGTGGCGGAATATGGCGGGCATTATACGGCTGTTGTCACCCGTGTGACGATGGATAAGGAATTTGCCTCTGCTTCTATGGAGTTTGACGTGGTGGATCCGGATCTGAAAGTGACGATGCAGATGACTCCCACGGAGAACGTGAGCGCCGGCGATAAGGTGACTGTCAACCTGAAAGCTACCGGAGGCAGCGGAAATTATCAGTATTTCTATTCGTACAAACATTATGTAGAGGAAACGGCTGTGACCGAAGAAGCTGTGGACAACAGCAGTTATTCCTTTACCCTTCCGGTGGAAGCCGGACCGTACACGATCATCGGAACGGTCATTGACGAGGACGGCAATAAAGCTTATGCTCAGCAGAAGATCTGGGCCAATCAGCCGCATATCGTGGATATTTCCCTGACCGACAGCAGTATCTTTACCCAGAAGGATTACAAAGTGTCCGTGTTGGGCGAATGTATTTCGGCCGATCTGCTCCCGGAGAACTACGAGTACCATTTGATCAAAGACGGCGAATCCACGCCTTTGGAAGCAGGCTCTGACTGCAAAGCGGTTATGAACGTGAAGGAAGTCGGAACCTATACGATCGAAGCGAAGATCATAAACGGAGCGGCCGTTTTGGCGATGGCCCGCAAAACGTTCCAGGTGCAGGCGAACCCCACGCCTCCGGATCCTCATCCCGACAAAAATCTGATCTATGTTGCCGTCATCCGGTACATCGAAGACGAGCATACTCAGAGTAGTTATCAGCTTCATTATTGGGATAACAGCGGCAACATCGGAGATGCCGCCTTGGAAGATTCTGGAAAAACCGTTACTAAGAGTGTTGGTTCCGGTTACTGGAACGGCACCCCGCAGACTTTTGAACTGTACAAGGCCTATATCCCGAAGACAGCGACCGGATTCAAGTTCCATATCGGAAATCGCTGGTTCGGATCAGACGGGCAGGTATCCAGCTCGAACTGTGTGTACATCTTCAATTATTCGGGTGATAAAGCTCTGTATACGACCTATAGTGAAACATAACAGGGAGCCGGAAGTTCTGAAATAAATAAAAATCAGGTGCAGAGAGCCTTTGCAATAGGCTTCTCTGCACCTGTGTTTTTTGTGTACGCCAGATCATCGTCGGCCGAAAAGACGAAACGGAGAAGGATGAATGGGCACTTTGGGGGCGGAACTGATCAGGATGGTATCTTCTCCGATCAGGTCAATGTTTTCCCAGCGGATCACGAGGTCGTCATAGCGGCCAAAAAGACCGAAAAAGCGAGGTTTTCCGTAAATGATAATAGCGACCAGTTTAGCGGAAACAGTGTCCACTTCTACATCGTCCACGCAGCCAATCCGGCAGCCGTTACGGCGGTTGATCACTTCTTTATGTCTTAAATCTGTCACTCTGCAACAGCTCATAGAATCCCTCCATAGGTAAGAATCAGAAGAAGCCTGCTGCAAGACAAGCGCAGCGTTTCACCGGGATTTTTACTGGGCAGCCCTCCCCTCTTTCCGATACCGGAACAAAGGCATTCCAACCCGGACAAAACTTCCTCTTTCTCATACTATGCCGGAAGAAAGCAATTGGTTCAGGCTTTCCGGAGCTGCTTGCGTTTACGTCGTTCCAGAAGCCAGTGCTCCGCTTTGGGAGAAAACTTCCGGATTGGCCAGAGGATGAGCAGATAGACGAGAAGAGCAATTCCAAACAGTCCTGCTAAAATCAGAAGGAGTTTCGGAGACATTTCCGACATGAAAAAAATATTATGCCCCAGGAAATCCCGGAAACAAAGGACTCCGGCTGTCATTCCGGCGTTCATCAGAAGGAAAAGTGTGACTCGAAGAGGGTTGAACGGGAGGGAAATGTGAAATAGCAGAATCATGGAAACGGCGGCTAAAATGCAGACGCTGACAGTGGAATATTCCTCCCGGCTGAGGGCAAATACCTGCTGAGAAAGGGCGCAAAGTCCAATGCTGAGTACGATCGTCAGCCCGGCGGGGACGGCGTTCTTCAGGATATTGAATAAGAAGATCCCTTTGATACGGTCTTTATTCGGTTCCAGCGCTAAGATAAAAGAGGGAATGCCGATGGTAAACGCATTGATGAGGGTGTACTGAATGGGAACAATGGGATAGGGCGTGGACAGAATAATGAACATGACCGCCAACAGGACGGAAAAAATGGTTTTTGCCATAAATAAAGTCGCCGAACGCTGTACGTTATTGATGGAGCGCCGACCTTCTGCCACCACCTTGGGCATAGAGGAAAAATTGGAATTGAGCAGGACCAATTGCGAAACGCTTCGGGCCGCGTCACTTCCGGCGGCCATGGCGATCGAACAGTCCGCTTCTTTGAGAGCCAGCACGTCGTTCACGCCATCGCCGGTCATCGCAACGGTGTGGCCTTTCGCTTTGAGCGCTACGACAAAGGCTTTTTTCTGGGCGGGAGTGACTCGTCCGAAGACGGTACAGCGGGAAACAGCGTCTGCTATCTGCTCATCGGTTTTCAGAGTGGTGGCGTCTACATACTGATCATAATGCAGGACCCCTGCCCGGCGGGCTACGTCGGAAACAGTGAGGGGATTGTCGCCGGAAATGATTTTGACGGTTACGTTCTGGTCGGCAAAATACCGCAGGGTCTGAGGCGCTTCGGGACGGATCTTATCATTCAGCAGCACGATCCCCAGCACCCGGATGTCTTCGGGGAGATCGTTTCCCTGAAAAGGATGGGGGCTGTGTGCCAGAATGATGGAACGGTATTGGCGGGAATAGCTATCCAGAAGCTGACGAAGGTCGGCGGGAATATCCCGGAGAATAAACTCGGCTGCCCCCATAATATAGCTTCCGCTGTCCGGAAAATGAGCGCCCGACCATTTTTTTTCGGAGGCAAAGGGAATGATCTTATCCGCCTGCATATCCGATTCGGCCGAAAAACGTTCTTTCAGGGCGTTGAATGTGGCGTTGGTATCGTCTAAAGCGTGAACTAATCCGCAGAGGGCGGCTTCGAGCACTTCCTTCTCCTTTGCAGCGTAAGGAATCAGGTCGGCAACCTCCATGCAGCCTTCGGTGATCGTGCCGGTTTTGTCCAGACAGAGTACATCGACCCGGGCCAGGGTCTCGATACAATACAGTTCCTGCACCAGTACTTTATGCTGGGACAGCCGGATGACGCTGACCGCTAATACCGTGCTGGTGAGCAGCATGAGGCCTTCGGGGATAATACTGGTCATGGATGCGACGGTTTCTACTACTACATTTTGGAGATGGCCGGAAATAGGGCCGAACAGGGTCTCAGCGTCGGGAGGAGCAGAAACAGGAGCAGAGAAAAAATAATGCCGGACAAACAGGAGGGATGCCAGCGGTAGAATGATAAACGTCAGGAAACGAATGATCGTTTTCAGGGTGATCATGATTTCGGAATTGAGTTTTTTTACGTATTTGGCTTCGGCAGAGATTTTTGAGGCGTAATTTTCTTTTCCGACGTGCTCTGCACGGGCAGTGCATTTTCCGCTGACGATAAAGCTGCCGGAATAGATTAGATCTCCCGTTTTTTTGTGAATGGCATCGGATTCCCCAGTGAGCAGGGATTCGTTGACATCGCATTCTCCGGAAATCACAATGCTGTCGACCGGGATCTGGTTGCCCTGGCTGTATTCGAGAATATCGTCCAAAACGATCTCTTCTGTTCCAAGGGAGAGCTTCTCGCCGTCCCGGATGACGGTGGCTTTTGCGGCGGAAACGATGGCTAAGTGGTCGATCGCCTTTTTCGCCCGGATCTCCTGAATGATACCGATCGTCGTGTTGAAAAACATGACGCCCAGAAACAGCATATTCCGATAGGACCCGACATAGAACACCAACAGTCCGAGAATGATATTCAGAATGTTGAACAGGGTCACGATATTATCGTAAAAAATCCGCTTGAGGCTTTTGGAGGTGGGTTGGGTGTTCATGTTATACAGCCCGTCTTTCCTCCGCTGCTGGGCTTGCTGTTTCGTAAGCCCTTTCGCCGGATCGGGAGAAAGGCGAAAGACGGAGTCCAGGTCTTTGTTCAATTGTTGTGGTTCCATGATTTTTCTCCTTCTTTTCAGTAATCTTCTGCTTTTTTTCAACCTCTGAAAAAGGCAGCAGAAGAAGCCTTCGCCGCTCCTTCTGCTGCCGGATTCTGACTTTATGACTTTTCCGAACCGGTGGAAATGTTCAGAACGATCTTCGACCCATAGGGTGCCATGTCTCCTGCATTGTAGTTTTCATACCCGATCACCCGACCGCTTTCAATCGTGTCGCTTGCAGTGTAATTGCCCGGAGAAGCAATAAACCCTTGGTCATTCAGTGCTTTGACCGCATTCTCCAGTGGCTGCCCTGCTACGACCGGCAAGGGTCGGTTGGGAAGTCCTTTGCTGACGGTGACAACAATGATTACACCTTTGTCCGCTTTCATTCGGTATTCCGGGTCGAACGACGGACTTTGCGCTACAATAATGCCTTCGGGATCCTTGTCGCTGAAAATGCCTTCATTGGCTTTGATCACCGTGTAGGGAGAGCTTGAATTCTGCGAAGCGACAATTTCATTGTAATTCATGCCGACTAAATTGGGGATCTTGACCCGGTCGGGATCGTCTTCATCAACTGAAGAGTTTTCCGTTACGGTTTCTCCCCCCAATCCGAACAGCATCCAGTCCGGATGATCTTTAATCCAGAATAATCCCGCTACCAGCAGGATCAGCAGACAGCTCAGAACCGAAAGGGCAGCCCATGCATAAGGCGGGACTCCGCCCCGCTTTTTGGTATAGCGGTGGGCCACTTCGTTCTGCATTTCACTGCGGGAAACTTCCGAACGAACCGCTTTGACAGAAGGCGCAGCAGAAAGCTGTGTGCGCATTTCTTCAAAGGTCTGGATTCGCTTTTTGGGAGAAACCTGCAAGCCGCCGGCTAAAGCAGTGACAACATGAGAGGGCAGCCGCTTGAAGACGGCTGTGGGAATCGGCAGCTTGCCGTCCGGTTTCCGGTCACAGCTATTCTCCGGCAGTCTTCCGGTCAAAGCATAGAACAGGGTAGCGGTAAAGCCGTAAATGTCGGTGGCTTCGCTCAGGTCCGCATTGTCCATATATTGCTCCATCGCTGCACAGCCATCCATCAGTTCCGGCAAGAAGTTCGTTCCTGAACGGCGGATGGCATCAATGGCAAAGCCGGTCATGCGGAGCTTTCCGACTGAAGTGACAACGATGTTTTCCGGGGAAACCGCATAATGCCCGATCCCGGCAGCGTGCAGGGAACTCAAAGCAGCAATCAGCGGCATGATCAGCGGGCGGGCTGTGTTCCAGTCAATGCTGCCCCCACGCCGTTCGATGAACTCTGTGAACGGGATGGAATCATAGTACTCCTCCACCGTGTAGGAAACATCGTTTTCGGTAAAAATATCGTAGATGGGCGGCACCGCTGATAGATCCCTCATGCGGGCCAACGCGCGGTAATAATTCAAAAACGCTTCATTCAGTTCGTGATAGCGGTCTTCATAGCCGGTGCGGATGACCACGTTGGTTTTTCCTTTGGCCCGGCCGCAGATCCCGGCAGGCATAAATTCGTGGATAATCACCGGGGTACCCATCGTATAGCTGTATCCGATATACCGGGCGCCTTCGGCGTTGTTGTCAATTTTTCTTCCGACAATATAATGGTCCTCCCGGAGTTTGGTTCCCAGAGGCAGGAAAGGAGCAGACTGTTCGCTGTTTTGAGGAAAACCGCAGTGCGGACAAACCTGAACTTCCCCTATTTCCTTCATACAGCCCATACAAAGCTGTGCCATAACGATTCTTCCATTCTCCGTGCAAAGATTCTTTTCGTTCCTGAAGCCGCACGGAAGCTACAGAACTCCAACCTAACAGATTATACCACAACCGCCGGGGAAAAAGCAAGTTTTTGTCATGGTTTGTTGTGTTTTCTTGTAATTTTGTAGGTTTTACCATAAAATGACCGATTTTTTCGATCCTATCTCCCCGGTTTTACAGCACTTTTTACAGAAGAAGCTGGCCTAAAAAGCCCGGGTGAGCGGCTCGCTGTGTCTGGTTGACTTTATTCTCTTTGGCTGGTATAATGGTTGGGACACACATTCTTATCGGATCTCGAAGGGGGACCTGTTTG
>CACYCG010000082.1 GCA_902772855.1 uncultured Ruminococcus sp. | reverse complement strand
CGGCGACGAAGAAACGCCGGGGAGCTGCCCGAGGAGAGGAACCTGCCCTTTATACGGAGAAGCTGCCCTTCAGAAAAACGAAAACCAGAAGAACAGCCTGAAACCCGGACAGTAAACCATAACAACAGCCTTTTCTTCTTCAGCAAAGTAACATTAGAAGAAGGCGGCCTTTATTCCATTTTACGCTGCCAATTCAATCAGCCTGCCCTCCACGGTAAACGGGAGAGCAGGCTGAAGGAAGGGGACTGTCGGTTTATTTGGTGGCGTTCACTTTGTACTCTTTCACAGCCACGGTGCCGGCGGCATCTTTGACAAGGATCCGCACGGTGTATTCCGTTGCATAGGCGGGTTTGAAGGATGCCGTTGTCGTTCCGTAATAGGGTTCCGACATCGCTGTGAAGGCTTTGCCGGAAGACTTTTTGTAATAGAAAGCGTAGGTATAGGGGGCGGTGCCGCCGGTGACGCTTCCCCGGATAGTAACCGTTTCGCCTTTTTTGACGGTCGTGGCGGAAAGCGTGGAGGCGTTGACCAGGTCGGTATCGGAGGGCCTGGTGGCGGTGAAGGTCATCAGAGTGGTCAGGATCTTTCCGGTTTCATCCTTGGCCTTGACCATGACCCGGTATTCCGCTTCCATGTTCGGGATAATGGTCACTTCGGTGGTGCCGGCATATTTCTGTCCCACGGAGGTCCAGGCGGAAGAAGTGGTCTTTTTGTAATAAAATGCGTAGGTTGTGTTGCCGGTCCCCAGCATGGAGCGCCCGTAAACGGTGATGGCGGTCAGCTTCGGCACGGTGGTTTTGCTCAGACTCGAAAGGTTCCGGAAACCCGCCGCTTCAAAGGGGACGTCAAATTCTCCGCAGTAAGCCTGAACGTTCCCGTCGGCTTCACCGTACACCGTCAGATTGGGGCAGGCCCCAAAGGTGCCCCAGCCGATCTCCGCTTCATCCAGAACGGCGGCAAAAGTAAGGGCGGCGCATCCCCAGAAGGCATAATCCCCGATCTCCTTCACGCTGTTCGGGAACACAACGGACGCAAGCGCCTCGCACTGATAGAACGTATCATAGGAGATCGTTTCCAGCCCGTAGTGGAAGTTCACTTCCGTCAGCTCGGTGCAGTTCTTGAACGCATAGGGTTCAATCGTTTTGATGCCGCTCGGGATCGTGACAGAGTGAAGGCAGTCGCAGTCCTCAAACGCCGACTCTCCGATGGCTGTCACCGGCCAGTCCTCAAAGGAAGACGGAACTGTCACCACTGCATCGCAGGCCACATATTTGACGGCTCTCAGTTCGTCTTCGGTGTCATTGAAGGCATACTCAAACAGGCCGTCCGTTAGCGTTTCCTCTTCAAAATCCCCAAAGTCGCCGAATGAATCGTCATCGGCCCGTGCCGTCAGCGTCAGCGGGCTGTTCGGAAGCAAAGGCATTACTGCGCCGGAGAGCAGCAGTGCCGCAGACAGCGCGGATGCCCCGGTCCGCTGCCACAAGGTTTTCCTGATTTTGTTTTTCATAGCGCATCCCTCCTGATAGATGGTTTTCCCCGGTATCATGCCGCTCACGGGGAATTTCTGTATTTTTATTATAATGCTTTTTGCGAGATGCGTCAAGCGGATGCGGGGCCGTTTTTTCCGTATTTACAGTTTTTTTCACTTCCTTACTCCCCTCCCTCCCAGCTTGGGGCGCCGCCGCCCTCTCCCCCGCCTTCCCGCCCGAGGCTGGCCGGTCTGCGGCGGGAGCTGTGGAGATTTTGTGGAATTATGGCGCCCTGGGAAAAGGTTTTTGGGCGAAATGCACAACTCGGGGGGGTATTTTCTCTCTCTATGAATGTGAATAATTCTTGATTTGAAAGGACTATGGTGGTATACTGTAGATAAGCCAAAAGGGAGCGAAAACACGCACGAAAAACCGTTCACCGTACACCCGTACAGGTCAAAGGAGGGATCTTTATGACGACAGCAGAAAGCAGGATAGAACCATCGGCTGTTTTGCAGGAAGCACCGCCTGCTTTGCAGGAAGAGCAGCCGGAAAAAACCGGAAAAAAGAAACGCTGGAAGACGATTGGGACGATCGCATGGATCACAGCGCTGGTGCTGATCGCGGGGTGGCTGCTGTTTCCGGTCCATTCCGACAGAATAAACAATAACTATGAAACATGGCGGGCCCCTCTGTATATGGTCGTTGGGTGGAACTTTCCCCATGCCAACGTGCAGAAGGTCAGTGTCTATGCTTTTCCGAACACCATGAAAGCGGAAGAGACAATCTGGGATGAAGTGGAAGCGCCGCAGGTCGGCCGGACGTTTTCGGAGCTGGAAGGCATTGAAAGCCTCGCCGGGTTAAAAATGGCAGAAACGAATACCAAAATATATGAGTGGCAGCTGCAGGAAAACAAAAAGCAAAATACTGAAAACTTCAAAAAGCGCACGGAAGAGTTGGAGAAAAAGAAACAGGCTGAAACAGCAGCCGACCGCTGAAACCAACACAAGCCGCAGCTTCAGGCGATCGTTCGCCGGGGGCTGCGGCTTTCTCTCGGTGCAGGAAAGTATGTGCCCGCTCCGGGTTTGCGTTTGGAGCGGGCGGGCGCCAGCGTGATGCGCCCAGCGGAAGTGTCCTTGGGGTACTGCACCCATATCTGGGGGAGAACCCCCGGACCCCCTTTTCAAAACTTGCGCCTGATGAAGACGCTAAAAGTCTTGCAAAGGAAATCAAAGTTTCGCACGCAAAAATGATAGATGCCTGCAAAGCCGTTCACAATCATAGTGGCGTGCTGAGGAACCGGGGAAGACGGAACCAAACAAAGAAGCAAAACGACGCCCCCGTCCGTGAGGAGGGGGGCGTTTTATCAAGGTGCTTCCGTTTTCAGCTTTCTTCTTTTCCTCCCCATGTGCTGTCGGAGGAGAAGTCACTGAGTCTGAGGTCCTTTCCTTCCGCTAAAGGGTCGGCCGGTCCGTTCGGCTGCACCAGACATTCACTGGAAAGCAGGCGGCCGGTGCTGTCGTATTGCTGATAATATACGGCGTTCAGGTCCCCTACGATCACAGAATGATACACGCCGTCTGCATCTTGTGTTACAAACTGGTAAGAACGACCAAAGCGGGGGGTCGTTTCCCGGATATTGTCCGACTGGACCACCAGGGCTTTTTCTTTTCTCAGATCTTCTATGGTCTCTCCGACATCCGCATAAGGCTGTACCGCCCGGAATTCCTCCAAGATGTCCTCCACCGTTCCATCGGAGGCCCCGATGATGGCTTTGGCTGTTTCCGGCGTGAGTTTCGGAGCGGACGGATCCGCCAGCCCCACCAGCACCGCCTCGGAATAAGGACCGCTGACGCCAAACAGTCTTCTGAGGAAAATGGTCCTCACCTGCTGCTCTGTAATCCCCTCATACCGGGCGCGGATACCCTCACAGACGTCGTCAAAAAACGCCTTCGGCTGTCCGCCGCTGTAGGCTTTTTCGTCGGCGCTGTCGTAGAAATACAGAACAAAATCATGGAGCCATTCTTCCGCTGTTAAGCCGAAACAGGTATGCAGACCCCCGAAAGAATACTCTGCGTGCTCGCTGAAGCCGGTGCCTTTCAATTGTTCTGCCACAGCGCTCAATCGCTCTGCAGAGGGGCAGCCGGAAGCCATCTCATCCGCAAGGGCTTTCCTCGTTTCATTCGCCGGATAGAACAGGACGTTTTCCGCTTTTTGCTGCGACTCTTTCCGAATCTGTTCCAATCCGGGAGCGGAAGCGTCAGCCGCAGGCTGCACGGCCTCCGGATTCAGAGCAACCTTTCCGGAAGGAGAGGAGGAAGAGACCGGTTCCGCAGCGCCTGTTCTGGCCATCACCCCCGCCGTGCAGACCGCCGCCAGCGTCACGCTCAGCGCCGCCGCTAAGGCAATAAAAATCCGTTTTTTCATGACTAACTCAACTCCTTTATCTTGATAGTATAGTTATATAACTGCTGTTTTGCCGCTTCCCCGCTCTGAGGTGCTGTTTCCGGTTCGGCAGTTTCGACGAAATTGACTGCAAAAACCGTGCCGCCCGGGGAAAGACACAGGGACGCAGCCAGCATCACGGACAAACATTTCCATTTTTTACTCTAATTCATATTAGCTTCCTTTCACTATCACAAAACAAAACACTTCAACAAAGTATCCACCAATCAGCTTGAATCAATCATTACCTCCTTCCCATAAATAGCAGCTGATTGATCTGTTTTATTGTCAGAAAGGCTTTTCTATTACTCTTATTGTATCACATAATATGAAAAAGTGCAACCATTTGCATTCAGCCAGCGTGACGCTGGACCCGGAATTTTCAGGCGTCCTTCTTCTGACAGCCTTCTGCAAATAATCCCAGAAATATTTTACACCAACCATTCAGATTTCCACTATCAAAATCACCAAAGATTCTCATATAAAATTATAGGTTTCTGCAAAGCCGTTCACAATCATAGTGGCGTGCTGAGGAACTGGGGAAGACGGAACCAGGAGGAGAGGGTAAAACAGCGAAAGCCCCCTTCTGCGGGAAGGGGGCTGGGGGGTTGGGGGAAAACCATCTGTTGTCAGCGGTCGGACAGAGGAACGTAAGGTTCACGGTCGTGCACGTTCATGTAGGCCGGGCGGATGATCTTGCTGGGGTTGACCAGTTCTTCGATGCGGTGCGCCGACCAGCCGGCGATGCGGGCGATGGCGAAAATCGGGGTGAACAATTGCGCAGGAAGCTCCAGCATACTGTAGACAAAGCCGCTGTAGAAATCCACGTTGGCGCTCACGCCCTTGTAGATGCGGCGCTCCTCGGCGATCACTTCCGGCGCCAGACGCTCCACCAGCGAATACAGGGCAAACTCCTTGGTTTTTCCCTTTTCCACCGACAGCTTTTCCACAAAGGATTTGAACACCCTTGCGCGGGGGTCGGAAATGGAATAGACCGCATGGCCCATGCCGTAGATCAGCCCGGAGCGGTCAAAGGCTTCTCCGTGCAGCAGGCGCCGCAGATAGGCACGCACCTCGTCTTCATCGGTGTAGTCCTTGAGCGACTGCTGCATATCATCGAACATTTTCACTACCTTGATGTTGGCGCCGCCGTGCTTGGGGCCTTTCAGGGAGCCGAGGGCCGCCGCCATCGCAGAATAGGTGTCGGTGCCGGAGGAGGTGACCACATGGGTGGTGAAGGAGGAGTTGTTGCCGCCGCCGTGCTCCGCATGAAGCACCAGCGACATATCGAGCAGCCGGGCCTCTAATTCCGTATAGCGGGAATCCGGGCGCAGCATATGCAGGATATTTTCCGCCGTGGACAATTCCGGGCGGGGGCTGTGGATATAGAGGCTGTTGCGAAGATAATAATGGCTGAATGCCCGGTAGCAGTACACCGACAGCACCGGGAACAGCGCCACCAACTGCAGGCACTGCCGCAGCACGTTCGGCAGGGAGGTGTCGTCCGGGTTGGGGTCGTAGGAATACAGCGTCAGCACACTGCGGGCCAGCCCGTTCATCATATCCTTGCTCGGCGCATTGAAAATGATGTCCCTCGGGAAGGAGGGCGGCAGGCTGCGGTATTCGCCCAATATGTTCCGGATCTGCTCCAGCCGGGCCGAATCCGGCAGGGTCCCGAAAATCAGCAGGTACACCACCTCTTCAAACCCGAAGCGGTTATCCTGAATAAACCCCTTGACAATATCTTCCACGTCGATCCCACGGTAATAGAGCTTTCCGTCACAGGGGCGGGAAACACCGTCCACGATCTCGGAGGAACAAATCTCGGAGATCTCCGTCAGGCCGGCCAGTACGCCCTTGCCGTTGATGTCCCGAAGACCCCTTTTGACATCATATTTTCCATATAGTTCTTTGTCGATTTTCCCATATTTTTCACACAGAGAGCTAAGCTCGATGAGTTCCGGGGTGATGTTGAAAAAAAATTCGTTCTGCAAGTGTACCATCTCCGTCCAATTGTAGGTTTATTCTATCAAAAAGCATACTATCAGTATAACATATTTTTCCTTCGTTGTAAACGCCCGCCCACAACCTTTTTTCCCGGCAGCGGCGGCAGCGTGACGCTGCACCCATATCCGGGGGATTCTCCCCCGGACCCCCTTCCGGGGCTTGAACTTTACGAAAAAGCGGCAGCCTCCGAAAGCCAAAACCAGAAGGAAAACCTCAAGCAAGAGATTATTATTCATTATTCATTATTCTTTGAGCTGGCGCAGCCAGCGTTTCTCCCCCTTCCGGGGCTTACAGTCAACGGGAACGCTAAAAGTCTTGCAAAGGAATGCAAAGTTTCGCTCAAGCCTTTTCAAAGGCTTGCAGAGCCCAGAGACAGCGTCTCTGGGCGCGCTCCGCAGAGCGCGAAACCCCCAAACCTTCCCGTCAGCAAGCGCCAGCCTGTAACGCCAGCAAGGAACAGCCTATAAAGCCAGCGCATCAAAAAGG
>CACYCG010000081.1 GCA_902772855.1 uncultured Ruminococcus sp. | reverse complement strand
CTCTGGACTCTGCCAGCCTTTGAAAAGGCTGGACCGAAACTTTTCCCTCCTTTGCAAGACTTTTAACAGCAGAATACGGCTGATAATCTCGGGAAACAAAGCCGCCGCTGGCTTCTTTTCAACAAAATTGATTTCCCTCCCCCGGACCCCTTCCAAAAAACCTGCCTTGTAAGAAAGAGGAGCCATTCCGGAAACCCTGCATAAAACAGTATTTATTCTTCCGCAGGCGGCGTTTCCGAAGAAAGCACAACCGGCATGGCCGCTGCGGGTGCGCAAACGTGCCATGCCGGTTTTGTTACTCGGATTTTTTCAGTTGTTCCAGCGTTTTCTCCCGTTCTTCCAAAATGGACTGGTCCCGGTCCACGATGGTGGTCTCTTCCCCGTACAGCTGCCCCAATTTCGTATCCAGAGACAGGTCAATGTCCAGCAGGACCATTTTCTCCCGGTGCAGGGTCACGATGGTCCCCTTCCTGCGGACGGTCACGTCATTGGAATGCTCGGACAGCCGGTCTTTCGGAATGATGGCGCCGTCTTCCCGGACCACGCAGTTTTTCAGAAGCTCCGTGTAGTCGGCTTCGTTCAGATGATAGTAATTCAGGGCATCCCGGATCGTCGCATTGTCGGCTTTTTCCCGTCTCTGTTCTTCCGTATCCTCAGGGCCGGGCAGGTAATCCATTTTTTCGCAGCCCGGGAAAGAGGTGTCGTGGCCTTTGTAGATCGAGCTGTACAGGATCTGACAGGCGGCATTCAGATACACATCGTTCCCCAGCTCCGGCGCTGCAGTGACCGTTTTGTACCAAATGATTGCCGCCGCACCGCCCCCCGCTATCAGGACAAGCGCCAGAAGGATCGTTACCGCCAGCACCGCTTTTTTCGGCTTGCTTCCTTTTGCAGAGCTTTTCATCATGACCACTCCTTTCGGTAAAATAGCAATATAGTGAAAATCACTTTTTCTATCATTATACACCACATTCCAAAAAAATCAACCCCCTACATCGTTTTTTTGTGATGGTTATTCTCGTCTGCTTTTTTTCATGTTTTGCCCGTCATTATCCCGCCACCATAAGAAACAGGTGCAGCTTTTGCCCTGCACCTGTTTGCAAAAAGGGGATGGTCCCCCGTGGATATGTACTTATTTTCTGACGCCGGTGTTCAGGACCAGACCGCTGAAAGGCGGAAGATGGAGGGTGAGGCGGGAGCCTTCCCTCTTCATCAGAGAGGAAGGGTCGCCGTGGAAATCATCGGCATCGGTGCAGAACAATACCTGCGGGGCAGCGCCCTGCGGAAGCTCCAGCGTATAGTCCGACTGCCATTCCGGGCTGAAATTGAACACGGCCAGCACCTCTTCTTTTTTGCTGCGGCGGCAGATGGCATAGACCAGCCGTTCTTCCTGATGGCAGTCCGCCCACTCAAAACCGTCCTGCTCGTATTCTTCCTTATAAAAGGCGCTGTGCTCCTGATACAGCCGTCCGAGCGCCTTCATATATTCATGGAAACTCCGGTGGCGGGCATCGTCCAGCAGATAAAAATCAATTTGGCGCTTTTCGTCCCATTCCCGGAGCTGCCCGAGTTCGTTCCCCATGAAGTTCAGCTTTTTGCCGGGGTGGACCATCATGTACAGATAGAGAAGCCTCGCCTGCTTCAGTTTTTCTTCCGGGCTGCCCCAGATTTTATTGACGATCGTCCCCTTGCAGTGGACCACCTCGTCATGTGACAGGGGCAGAAGATACTGCTCATCCCAAAAATACATCATGGAAAACGTCAGCTTGTGATACTGCCGCCGGCGCTCCTCGGGAGACAGTGCCATAAAATCCAGCGTGTCATGCATCCAGCCTAAATCCCATTTGTAATCAAAGCCCAATCCGCCCTGCTCCTGCGGGTGGGTAATGCCCTTGAAGCTGGTGCTGTCCTCGGCAATCAGCATACAGCCGGGATTGTTTTCCCGCAGGCAGCGGTTCATGTTCTTGACAAAATCCAGCGCATTTCCGTTGACGCCCCGTCGCTCGTCGCCCTGCCAGAAAATGATTCGGCTGATGGCGTCCATGCGAAGCCCGTCAAAATGATATTCCTTCAGCCAGAAATTGGCAGAGGACTGCAGAAAGCTCTTGACCTCTCCCCGGGAATGGATAAAATTGCAGCTTCCCCATTCGCTCACGCCTACATCCTGATGGGGATATTCATACAGGGCGCTCCCATCGTATGTAGCCAGCCCGTAGGCATCCATCGCAAAATGGACCGGAACAAAATCCAAAATGGCTCCGATCCCGTTCTGGTGAAGCATATTGATCAGCGCTTTCAGTTCTTCCGGACTGCCGTAGCGGGACGTGGGCGCAAAGTAGCCGGTGGTCTGGTAGCCCCAGCTTTCATCGCTCGGGTGCTCGCACAGCGGAAGAAACTCTACATAATTGTAGCCGCCCTCTTTCAGATAGGGGATCAGCCGCCGGCCCAGCTCTTCGTAATGATACCAGTTTCCCGGACCCTCAGCGGGTTTCTGAAAAGAACCGGCATGGAGCTCATAGATATTCAGCGGTTTATCGGTCATGGCACTGCGTTTTTTCATCCAGTCGTCATCGCTGAAATGAAAAGCGCCGGGGTCGCAGGTAAGGGTCCGGTGCGCCGGACGAAGCTCCATCGCTCGGCCGTAGGGGTCGCAGTGGTCCACCACGCCGCAGGCGCCGTAAATGCGGTATTCATATGCCGTGCGGGGCGGAAGTCCCCGAACAACTGCCTCGTAAAACTGCCCGTTGTGAACCTTTTCCATCGGGATGACCCGGTTTTCCAGCACCAGCTCCACCCGGTGCGCCTGGGGAGCAAACGTGCGGAAGGTGGTGGCCTGCGGGGTGTACTGCGCCCCGAGCCACTGATATGCATCAAAAACCTGACCTGTGTAGAAACCATAGAAATCCATTTTGTTGACCTCCTTGACATCTTTACGGTGGTGGGTTTATAATGGGTTCGTGCTGATAAAACTATAACATAATCCATAAATAAATCAATATACATTTTTTTACTAATGTCTGTTAATAGACATCAATTTGATATTGTAAAGGAGTAACGTCATGGACCTGAGAGAAAAGAAAACCAAACGCAGCATTCACAATGCATTTTTAGAGCTTCGGGCGAAAAAGCCGCTGGAGCGCATCACCGTCAGGGAGCTGTGCGAAAAAGCGGAGATCAGCAAGGCCACGTTTTACCTGCATTACCGGGATATGTTCGACCTTTCGGAACAACTCCAGTCGGAGGTCATCCGGGACATCGTGCAGTATGTCAAAAATCCCCGGGACGTGATCGACCATTCTTACCGGATCTCGCAGGACATGGTGGAGGGGTTTTACGCCAACCAGACACTCATCGGCATCCTCTTCCGGGATTCGCAGTTTTCCAATCTCCCCGAAAAAATCGAAGCGGAGCTGAAAAACCGAATTTTTCAGGAGGTTCCGGAGCTGAAGGACGATGTGTTCACCAACGTGCAGATCACCTACCAGCTCATGGGCTGCTTTTACGCCTTTCACAAATACGAAAAGGAATTCGGCTTTGACCAGGTGCTTGCGGCGGTCGATCATATGTCCCGCCAGCTGACACAGCGCCGGGGAGAGGAGCCGCACACCCCGTAAGCCCTCTTTCCGGGGAGCTTTCTGGGGGCTTTCCCGGGGTTTCCCCCGGACCCCCTTCCTAAAAACTTGCATTTTAAGAAAGAAGGGAACGAAGCGGGATAATATATGTACCCCGGCGCTTTGCAGGACCTGATGAGAAGAAGAACGCCTGAAAATCCCGGGTCCAGCACCCCAAGGGTACTTCCGCTGGGAAAAACTTTGTTGCAGCCTTCGTGAACATCGTTTATAATGGTATTGTCTGTGGGACGGCATAGTAAGTCAAGAACAGGATGTGATTGTATGATAACAGCCAAAGAACAGCAGAAAGCCGCAAAGGAATTTGCGAAAAGATGGGATGGCAGAGGATATGAAAAGGGCGAGTCCAATCTTTTTTGGATAGACCTGCTCACCCATGTGTACGGGGTGGAGAATATTGCCGAGTTCATCCGTTTTGAAGATCAGGTGCATTTAGACCATACCTCGTTTATTGACGGCTATATTCAATCAACGAAAGTGATGATAGAGCAAAAAAGCATTGGAAAAGACCTGAGAAAAGGCATCAAGCAGTCCGACGGAACCTTTCTGACGCCGTTTCAGCAGGCCAAGCGCTATGTGACGGAGCTGCCGCTGTCGCAGCACCCACGATGGATCATAACCTGCAATTTTTCGGAGTTTTTAGTGTACGACATGGAAAAACCCAACGGCGAGCCGGAACAGATTTTCCTCAGAGACCTGGAAAAAGACTATTACCGTCTGCAATTCCTTGTCAAAACCGGCAGTGAGAACCTGAAACGGGAAATGGAGATCTCCCTGAAAGCCGGGGAGCTGGTCGGACGGCTGTACAATGCCATCTTAAAGCAGTACAACGACCCGAAAGACCCCCGTTCTCTGCGCTCTCTGAATATGCTGTGCGTGCGGCTGGTGTTCTGCCTGTATGCGGAGGATGCCGGGATCTTCGGGCAGCATGAAATGTTCGGGCAGTATTTAGCGCAGTTTCAGCCAAAGGATGTCCGCCGGGCGCTGCTGGAACTGTTCCGTGTGCTGGATACCCGCCCGGAAGACCGGGACCCGTATCTGGACGATGATTTGGCGGCGTTCCCCTATGTCAACGGGGGGCTGTTTGCGGATGACAGCATCGAGGTCCCGAGATTTACCGAGGAGATCGTCGACCTGCTGATCCATCATGCCAGCGAGGGCTTTGACTGGTCGGAGATCTCTCCGACGATTTTCGGCGCTGTGTTTGAAAGCACCCTCAACCCGGACACAAGGCGTTCGGGCGGTATGCACTACACCAGCATTGAAAATATCCACAAGGTGATCGACCCGCTGTTTCTGGACGCCCTGAAAGCGGAGTTGGCAGAAATTGAACAAATCAAAGTCAGGAAAACGAGAGACCGGAAGCTCGAAGCGTTCCGGGAAAAACTGTCGGAGCTGGTGTTTTTGGACCCCGCCTGCGGCAGCGGCAATTTTCTGACAGAATCCTACATCGCCCTGCGAAAGCTCGAAAACGAATCCATCGCCATACAGTATGATAATCAGCAGATGTTTGGCGACGTGATCAATCCTGTGCGGGTCAGCATCAAGCAGTTTTACGGGATCGAGATCAACGACTTTGCGGTTTCGGTGGCAAGAACGGCGCTGTGGATCGCCGAAAGCCAGATGCTCCGCCGGACAGAGGAGATCATCCATCAGAATATCGACTTCCTCCCGCTGAAATCCTACCCGAACATCACCGAAGGCAACGCCCTGCACATCGGCTGGGAAAGCGTTGTGCCGAAGGACAGGCTGAGTTATATCATGGGCAACCCGCCGTTTGTGGGGGCAAATAATGTCTCAAAAGAGCAAAAGAATGAATTGTTCAATTTATTTGGAGAGAAAAGCAAGGCATGATTATTAGATTATGTGACAGGCTGGTATATAAAAGCG
>CACYCG010000080.1 GCA_902772855.1 uncultured Ruminococcus sp. | reverse complement strand
CGGCGTGAATATTTTAGGAGCGATCTACAGTACCTACAGCACCAAGAGCACCGGCTCCTATTCCAAATATTCCCGCTATAATTACTACGATTACTATACCAGCGACACTTCCAAAACAAAAGCAGAAGGAACAGGAAAAGAAGCATGATTGATTTGCATTGTCACATTTTACCCGGCATTGACGACGGCTCCAAAAACATTGAAATGTCCCTCCAACTGCTGGAGAAGGAGAAAC
The DNA here is from genome assembly GCA_902772855.1 of uncultured Ruminococcus sp. Classification (GTDB taxonomy): domain Bacteria; phylum Bacillota; class Clostridia; order Oscillospirales; family Acutalibacteraceae; genus UBA1213. Next base: position 3,518 of record CACYCG010000080.1, on the reverse strand, counting down.
GTCAGGGTGTCAAGGCCATCACGTTTACCCCGCATTTTCACCCAAACCGTATTTCTCTGGATAAGTTTGTACAAATGCGAGAAAAAAGCTTCCGGGCGCTGACGGCCGAGCCGAAGGTGCAGGAGCTGGAGATACCATTCCGGCTGGGCGCAGAGGTCTATTTTTCTACGAAATTGAACGAGATGGAACTGGACCCTCTCTGTTTCAGCGATACAAACTATATTCTCATCGAACTCTCTACTGAAGAACGTCCCTACGGGCTGACGCATACGCTGACAGATATCATCAACCGGGGATATAACCCCATTTTAGCTCATGTAGAGCGTTATCCGTATTTTACCTCTGACCCGACCCGCCTGTATGATCTGATCCAGCGGGGCTGCACCGTGCAGGTCAACGCAGGAGCCATTATAGAGGGCAGTGCTATTGTCCATAAATATATCAAGTGGGGGATGGCGCAGCTCATTTGTTCCGACTGCCACGACACTTCCCGGCGGGTTCCCAATATGAAAGAAGCCTTTGACCTGGTCAGAAAAAAATACGGAACAGATTATGTCAAATGGTTCCAAAAAAATGCAAGAGACGTTTTCAAAGGGCGATATGTCGACCTGCCAGAGCCCACCAAACCACGAAAAATACTCGGTTTCTGGTTGTGAACTTTTTTGGTTAGGAGATCAGCAAAGTGGAGTTTCAAGAAAAACCGGTATACGATTTTTTCAAGCGATTATGCGATGTGATCATATCGTTTTTATTTCTTGCCATATTCTGGCCGTTTTATCTGCTGGTGGCTCTTCTGGTGGCTGTCAGCGACGGGCAGGGCAAACCCTTTTTTGTGCAGGAGCGGTGCGGCAAAGACGGACGGCTGTTCAAGCTATATAAATTCCGAACGATGTGCGTGGATGCTGAATCCAAAAAAGCGGAATTGGAAGCGATGAATGAAGCCGACGGTCCTGCTTTCAAAATCAAGGACGATCCCCGCATTACTAAGATTGGAAAGTTCCTTCGTTCCACCAATATTGACGAATTGCCGCAGCTTCTCAACATCTTAAAAGGCGAAATGACCATTGTCGGGCCCCGTCCTCCGCTTCCCAAAGAGGTGGTCCAGTACAGCCCGCTTGACCGCCAGCGGCTGTTGGTCAAACCGGGTCTGACCTGTTATTGGCAGGCTACGCCCAACCGAAATGATATTTCCTTTGAAGAATGGATGCGTCTTGACCGGCAGTATATTCAGGACCGATGCTTTTCTCTGGACGTCCGCCTGATATTCCGGACGATAGGCGTCATTCTGAAACACCGGGACGGACGCTGAAGCAAAACCCCAACAGAAGATTTCCATCTGAAGAAAGGAGCCTGTTTTTATGTCTGATCATCATCACCACCATCATTCAGGCAGTCATTCCATGCATGGGAAAAACTTTATCATTCTTCCACTTGTTTTTTGTATTCTGATCCTAGGGATCTGCTATCTGGTGGCCATGCCGAAGCTCTCCACTTATGTGGCGATCGCCAAAGGATTCTTTTCGGATAACGTAAAGGATTTCTCCGATGAGTACCGCAATATTTTCGTTCCCATCGCTGAGGAGGAAGAAGAGCCTGAGACCTCCGGCTCCACGGAAACTGCCAAGCCCCGAAATAATAAAACCGTTCCCATCAGTTCTATTGAATTCCCCCGCTACGGAGACCAGTTCGGCGAGCTGATTATCGAAGACTGTCAGATTGATGTCAAATTCTTTTTCGGCGACAGCCGCAAAGAACTGGATTACGGCGTTGGTATGTTCACAGGCAGCTTTATTCCCGGCTATGGCGGGACCATTATGGTGGCAGGGCATAACAATACCTATTTCAACAAACTGAAATATGCCGACATCGGGCAGAAAGTCAAGATTCGTACCAGTTACGGCAATTACACCTATGAGATCAATAAGATCGACGTTAAACGATACACCGACAAAACTTCCTATGACCTCGATGCCAAAGAAGAAAATCTGATCATGTACACCTGCTATCCTTTTGATACACTGGGAATGACTTCCAAACGCTGTTTTATTTATGCCAAATATATTTCCGGTCCTGTGATCGATAAAAATGCGTAAAGAGGTGCCTTATGTCAAGTTCAAAGAATAAGCGGTCCCGCATCAAACCGATTCTGTATAATTTTCTGGCATTTTCCATGGCGTTCATCCTGTTTGCCGCCACGGGAGCCATTATCCTGAAAGCCACTGTCTTCTCCCGGGATTATATGATCACCACGATGGGGGACACAGGGTATTATCCCATGGTCAAGGACGAGTTTCGCACGCATATGAAAAACCTCGGCCATGCCAGCGGTCTGAGCGATGAGTTTGTCGATGAGTTTACCGAAGAGATCGACTTCCGCATGGAGATCACGCAGTATATCGAGTCCTTTTATTCTGGAGAAAAAACGCTCGTCAATACCACTTCCTTCAAACAGACGCTGAAAAACAAGGTCAACCGCTATATCGAAGACAACCATATCGACAAAGAAAAAGCGTCGGAAGCGGACATTGATTACATGATCTCTGAAGCCACTGATATCTACGTTCGTCAGATTTCCATTCCCTTCTTTTCCGTGATAGCGAATTATATCCATAATTTGTCCACCCCCCTCACCATCACGATCGTGGTGCTGATCCTGTTGGCGGCGGGCATCGGCTGTATCCTTTATTTCACCAATGAATACAAGCACCGGCGCTACCGCTATCTCTGCTACGCCTTCACCACAGCCTTTCTGTTGGATACCATTATCCCGTCCTTTATTTTCATAACCGGGATCATCGGGAAGGTCAATTTAGCCACCCGCTCTCTGTACAGCCTGTTTGTAGGCTATTTCACCGGAATGTTCTCGTATTTCTATCTTTTTGCGGGCTTCAACCTGCTGATGGCTGTAGTTTGCTTCTTCCTGTTTTATACCTCCTTCAAAAAAGCCATCGGAAAAGCCTGACAAATGCTTCGCCTTTTCAGTCAAAAAGCAGCAAACCGGCGTCCCCTGCGGATGACCGGTTTGCTGCTTTTTCTATTCCACCTTTTCAAGAAAGAGCAGATGAATCCAACCAAAAAAAGAGGGAAGAGAGCAGCCTCTCTTCCCGGTTTTTATGATTTTTGCGAGTAATGATGGGCCTTTTCCAGCAGCATATCCTTTACCTTCATCAATCGGGTGCGGCTGCTGCGGTCGTTTTCTTCGAGCTTCATGGAAATATATTTGATCGTCTCTTCATATCTCGGGATCATAACGTGTTCCAGCGAATTCACTCTCCGGCGGGTCCGTTCGATCTCAGCCGCCATCAGCTCACAGCTTTTTTCAATCTCAGCCAGCCGGATCAGATCGGGCAGCAAATCATTGAGGGACTGCACGGCGTCATCCAGTTCAAAAGAAGTAAACGCAAAGCCATAGGGGAAAATATCCGATTGCTCCGCACTTTCCTGCACCTGTGTAAACACCGGCACGTCTACGCTCATAATATTTTTACTGCCGACTTCTACGCCGGTACGCTGTTTGG
>CACYCG010000079.1 GCA_902772855.1 uncultured Ruminococcus sp. | reverse complement strand
TTGAAAAAGGTGGACGAAAACTTGCTTTCCTTTGCAAGACTTTTAGCGTTTTCTTTAGGTTCAAGCCCCGGAAGGGGGTCCGGGGGAGAATCCCCCGGCTACGGGGTCCAGCGCCGCCGCTGGCCCCCGGATATGGGTGCAGCGTCACGCTGCTGCAAGCCCCGGAAGGGGGGTCTGGGGGCATTCCCCCAGACCCGGGTCCAGCGTCACGCTGGTTGACAAAAGGGGGGTTTTGCGGTATTGTAATGGTAGAGAATAGCTGAAGAAGACTGCCGGAAAAGAGGTTGGTGCATATGAAGAAAAAACAAAACGTCCTGCGCCGGGGCGGCGCTTTGGCGGCGGCGCTTGTGCTGTGGGCAGGGCTGTGCGGCTCGGCGGGAAGCCTTCGGGCCGCAGCGGAACCATCGTCTGAAGTGACCGAGGTGTCCGGAGAATCCTCCGCCCCGTCCGAAACAAAAAAAGAGACCCCTGCGAAGGATTCGGCGGCGAAAGACTTTGAATACTACCTGGAAAACAAGCAGGTGGTCATCACAAAATATAACGGAAGCGATACCGAGATCACGATTCCGGCCACCATCGAGGGCTGCCCGGTGACGGTCATCGGGTACAATACCTTCAGCATCCGCAGCAGCATCACCTCCGTGCAGATCCCCTCCACTGTGACCATGATCCAGCCCAATGCGTTTTATTACTGCAAGGGGATCACCTCTATCAAACTGCCCGAGGGGCTGGTGGACATCGGCAACCACGCCTTTGAAAAATGCTATGCCCTGACCAACATCACCATTCCGGACACTGTCACCTATGTGGGGGAGCACGCATTTGAAGACTGCAAAAGCCTTTCTTCCGTGACCCTCCCCGATTCTCTTCCCCTTATCGGAGAAGGCGCTTTCAAAAACTGCTCCTCTCTCTCCGGCGTGGCCCTTCCCTCCGCTTTGCTGGAGATCGGGAAAGAGACCTTTTCCGGGTGCGGCGAGCTGCAGGAGGTCACGGTGGAGAAGAACGTGTCCGAGATCAAAGCCGGCGCTTTTTCCGGCTGCCGGAAACTGAAAAAAGTGACCATCCTCCCGGGAACGCTGACCATCGGCGAGGAGGCGTTTGCCGACTGCACGGCGCTGTCCTCTGTGTCCATCCCCGCAACGGTCGGGAGCATCGGCGCAGGCGCTTTCCGGGACTGCCCGAACCTGAGCGAAGCGGCCCTGCCGGACGGTTTGAAAAGCATTCAGCCGAGCACGTTTTCCGGCTGCTCCGCCCTGCTCTTAGCCGCCATCCCGGAGGGAGTCACGGAGATCGGGGAACACGCTTTCAGCGGCTGCGGCGGGCTGAGCGAACTCACTCTTCCCGATTCCCTCACCGCCGTGGGAAATGACGCTTTCAGCCGCTGCACCGCCCTGCGTATCGTCCATCTTCCCCCGAACGTCCGCACCATCGGGGCCTACGCCTTCGCAGGCTGCGCCAACCTGACCGCCGTCACCCTCCCGGAAGGCACCGAGGAGATCGGCGACGAAGCCTTTGCCCGCTGTGCCCTGCAAACCGTGTCCTACCCCGGTTCCGAGCAGCAGTTTGACGCTATCAGAATGAACAGCGACAGCAAAGCGCTGCTCCAGCCGCTGATTTTCGGAGAGTCCGAACCCTTCCCGCTGCTCCCGGTGATCATCGGGGCGTCTGCTGCGGCAGCGGCTGCGCTCCTTCTCCTGATCGTCTTTCTGCTTCGTAAAAAACGGAGTGCCTGAACCAGCACCGTCATAACGCCGCTCCGGATCGGCCCGGGGCGGTGTTTTTGTGCAGGAAATAAAAAACAGGCGGCCGAAAACCGACCGCCTGCCGAGATGCAAGCTGACTCAATAACTATTTTTGAAGATTTCCGACATAGAAGCGCCCATCGCAGCCAGCAGGATGAAGAGCAGCACATACATGACGACCACGATCAGCCAGATGATCAGAACAGAGCGGGCATAATTGCGTACGTTCACGTTCTGGTTGCTGCCGAAGGCATACACCAGCGCTACAATAAGGCCGATGAAAGGCAGATTGAACAGAATATTGTAGCCGATATAGCCCAGCGGGGAGATCGGGGTGGTGTCCTGAAAGGACTGGTACATGGGCGCCGGAGGCGCCATCGGAGCCGGGGCATTGTAGCCATTATAGGTCTGCATCGTGCCGCCCATATACTGAGGGGCATTCGGCGCAGGAGCCGGCGGGACAACGGAATTCTGCGGCATGGGGACCGTCTTGGCCCCGCAGGTCGTGCAGAATGTGGAATTATCGGGAATATTAGCGCCGCAAGCGTTACAAAGCATATCCATTACCTCCATGATCAGCAAAAATTGCTGTATTTGTTAGTATTATAGCACATACCCCCTTATTTGTCCACCATTTTTTCCCCGGGCAGCGTGACGCTGCACCCATATCCGGGGGGAGTGCCCCCGGCCCCCCCTTCCGGGGCTTGCACCTGATGAAGAAAGCGGCAGCTCCCGAAAACCAAAACCACAAGAACAACCTCATGTCCGGGTTCAGCACATCGGTAAGTTGAAAGTGTCAGCACATCGGTAAGTGTAGGTTCAGCACATAGGTAAGCCTTTTAAGGTATA
>CACYCG010000078.1 GCA_902772855.1 uncultured Ruminococcus sp. | reverse complement strand
GTTGTTTCGGGCTCCGGCTCGGTGTCCGTGGATTCGGTCGTTTCGGGCTCCGGCTCGGCAGCCGTGGATTCGGTCGTTTCGGGCTCCGGTTCGGTGTCCGTGGATTCGGTCGTTTCGGTCTCCGGCTCGGATTCCGTGGATTCGGTCATTTCAGGCTCCGGCTCGGCGTCTGCGGACTCGAGCGTTTCGGGCTCCGGTTCGGTGTCCGTGGATTCGGTCGTTTCGGTTTCCGGCTCGGATTCCGTGGATTCGGTCATTTCAGGCTCCGGCTCGGCATCCGTGGATTCGGTCGTTTCGGGCTCCGGTTCGGATTCCGTGGAGGCGGTCGTTTCGGGCTCCGGCTCGGCATCCGTGGAGGCGGTCGTTTCGGGCTCCGGTTCGGCGTCTGCGGACTCGGTCGTTTCGGGCTCCGGCTCGGTGTCGGTGGATTCGGTTGTTTCGGGCTCCGGCTCGGATTCCGTGGATTCGGTTGTTTCGGGCTCCGGCTCGGCATCCGTGGATTCGGTTGTTTCGGGCTCCGGCTCGGTGTCCGTGGATTCGGTCGTTTCGGTCTCCGGCTCGGTGTCCATGGATTCGGTCGTTTCGGGCTCCGGCTCGGCATCCGTGGATTCGGTCGTTTCGGGCTCCGGCTCGGCGTCCGTGGATTCGGTCGTTTCGGGCTCCGGCTCGGATTCTGTGGTGCCGGGCTTTTCTAAAATCAGCATAGACCCCCGGAACACCGGAGCTGATTCGGGCTGGGCAGCCGTTTCCCCAGAGGGGGCGGTTTCGGAACTCTTTTGCAGAAGCGATTCAAAAAAGGCTGCCTGATCTGCCATTTCTTCCTGAACGTCTTCCACTGCCGGTTCCTGCTCAGCGGCGGGCGTTTCGGCAGGGGTCTCCACTGTCGGAAAAACAGCCCTCTCCAGCTGCTCCCCGAACAGCGATTCCACGGCGGCTATTCCGTTCGTTTCCGGCGTGATGGGCATCGCGGCCGGCGTGGGCTTTCCGAAGTGACGCTCAAACTTCGAGGTGCGGCGTTCCTCTTCCGCCACAGGGACCAGCGGGGAGGCGGTGACTTCTGCAGCACTGCGGCTGCGCCCGAAGCGCTTTTCATATTCGGACAGAGGCTTTTCTTCCGCTGCCGGTCCTTCTTCTGCCGGATCTTCCTCAATGGACAATTTCCCGGTGAGAACGGATTCCCCGATCTGCTCGATCCCGGTTTTCATTTTCGGGGCGCTTTCCGCAAAAACAACTTCCGATTCACTTTCCGGAGAAGCCGGGGAAGGCTCCGGAGGCTCCGTATTCTGGGAAGCGATCGTCAGTTTGGTAAACTCCGACGTGACCGACAAAGCCGGCTGCACCACCACTTCCGCTTTGCCCACGGGGGTGTAGGGATTTTCGGGAATTTCCAGTTCGGTGGTGGCATCCAGACGCGGGATGGAACGAGTCTCCTCCTTGCGGCGGCGCTCCTGAACGATTTTCTGGTCTTCATACAGCAGGGTCTCTTCCGCAGGGGTAAACAGACTGCTGCTGTAAATGGACTTGGCCGCCTGCTCCACCTCTTCGTCAGAGCCTTTTTTCCGGCGGCTTTCCTGTTCCTGCCGCTGCCGCTCGAGCTGAGATTCCCGACGCTGCCGTTCTTCTTCTTCCGCTTGTTCGTCCAGCACGGTCTGATGGCGCTTGATGGCTACGATAATGATTGCCGCCAGCATCGCCACAGCGATCAGAGAAGACACCAGCACCACCCAGTAGCGCATATCAAGCTGATCCATCGCTGTGTTCCCCACATCGGCGGCCGCCGGAACGGTGCCCACACCGGCATAGGAAACGCTGCTCATAATGCGGTCCATCAGAGCCAAATCCGCTTCGGTGAGTTTCTTGCCGTTTTGCTGATATTGAATGATGATATTGGTATTCTGCAGTACGGTGTATTCTTCCACCGCATAGGCCGTCATATCACCGGCCGCCACTTCGGCATCCAGCGTCAGATACAGCACCTCGTTATAGATGCTTTTGGAACAGCCTTTTACGCCCGTCTGCCGGAGCAGGTTCTCGGTGAGCTTCTGCAGCTCGTCTTCCGACAGGGTGGTCAGGTTTCCGATGGCCTTCGTGCGCTCGCTCGACTGCAGCGTGATGAGCACTTCGAGAGAATAATCCTTCGCATACGCCCGCAGCACGATGCCGGTCTCCTGATACAGCTTCACGACTTCTTCCTTGGTCGTTTCCATAGCGGCCAAAGCCGGGTCTTTTTCGTCCATGTCTGGGGTGAGGATATACAGATCCTGCGGCAGCTCAATGCTCATGCCCACCTCGTCCACATGGCAGGACACAAACTCCCCCGCCGACAGGTCCGCCGGATCCACCGACGCCGCCGATTCTGATGGTTCTGCGGCGGAAACAGCGCTTTGCTGCGCTGCGGCCTCCTCCGGGAAAGAGGGCTGTGCAAGGACCGTTGTGGAGAAAGACGCCGCCATTGTCACGGCAGCCAGTATTGCAAGTAAACGTTTCATTCTTAAACCTCCCGATGAAACCCTTCCGGACAGAAGAGCCATCCGCATTTTAGGTCTATTTCCAGCCGGACGCACCGGCCCTATCATACAGACATATATCTTGATTATACTGTAAAATCCCCCAAATTACAAGTAGCAGAACAAAGAAATTGCATTAGCAGTGTGTACCTTGACCTGGCAGAGAAGCCTCCTTTTTCGGTCAACCGCTCCATAGCAGAAACAGCTTCTGAAAAAACCTTCTCCCCGCTCCTGCCTCTCCCGGAACGCTCCCTGAGCGAACCATCTGAACGCATTTTTATGGAGTCTTCGGACAAACCAAAAAGCGGCTGTTCTCCTTTGACAGAAAACAGCCGCCGCTTCCGGCAGGAGCGCTCCCGCTCTCCTCTATTCTTTATCCTTGACACTTTCCACTAAATCCCATTGTTTCATGGCATGCATGGCGATCAGATGGCTGACGACCACATAGAAAAGCACCAGCAGGATGGTAAACAGATATTCCTTCAGACTGTTGGCAAACAAATACTCTCTTGTATCGTTGCCTAAATGCTGCAGGGCAAACTTTGCGATCAGGATTCCGGAGGGCAATCCGATGAGACAGGAAAAGATAAACTGCAGGAACGATTGAACGAACCATTTCCGGGAAACCTCCCGGTGCTGGAAGCCTAAGGTCCGGAGAACGCACAGTTCCCGCTTCTTTTCCAGCAGATTCGTCTGCGCCGTATTGATCACGATGATCAGGCCGATCAGAATGGCAAAGCCAATAATGATCCATGCGGCGAGGTCATAGGTTTTGAAGGTTTTTTCATTCCCCTGCAGGGCCAGACGAGTGAAAACAGAGTACAGATAGTTTTTGTTTCCCACTAAGAAAGCGATCAGCTCCTGCTCATCTTCTTCCCCGATCTGGCAGATGACCGACCCGATGGCAGGCGTTCCGAGCTTTTCGGACGTTTCGTAGGAGACATACTGAAACCGGCTGATGGACTGCTCGGAAACGGCCGCCACGGTCAGCTCCGGCCCGCCGACAGATACCGTATCCCCCGGCCCGACGCCCAGCGCCTGTGCGATATGCTTTTCTAAGATAATGCCTTCCTCCGGCACGGAGATCGGCTCATGGTCCCCGTTATAGATGCCAAGGAGCTTGGTATCCCGGCTGACCGCATTGATCACGGTTTTCTGTTTTTTCCCGCCGTATTCGATCTCCGACTGAAAGTACGGGAGCTGCTGCACGTCATGCACAGCGTGCAGATCGCTCAATTCCTGCAAAAAGGCTTCGTCCGGTTCTTCTTTGAAAAAGATCTGGCAGTCATAGCGGATGCGTTCCCCGTAGAGTTCCTGCAGCATGGCGTTCTTGGAGGTGATGAAGGACAGGGCGGAAAAGATCATCATCACAGACGCCGCCATGCAGACGACCGAAAAGACAAACCGCATTTTGTTGCGGATGAGGGTCGTTACGCTGAACTTCGTCATCGGGGACGCCCTGACCAGCAGTTTTTCCAGCAGCACCGGCACTTCCGCTGTGTCCGGGGCCGGGCGGGACATCGCCTCAGAAGGCATGATTCCGGCGATGGAACCGGTGCTGATGAGGGTGGCGATCTGTCCGACCACGATGGTCAGCACAATGGAAAGCAGGACCATGACCAGATTCGGGCGATAGGTATACTCCGCAAGCGGGAAGAAATCTCGGAAATAGGCCCCCACCGCCATCGTGAGAACCGCTCCCAGCCCCATTCCGATCAGAATGGCGCACAAAGAAGTGACCGCATTGACCCCGCAGTACAGCGCCCGGATATCTCCTTTTGTAAAGCCGAGCGCCCGCAGGATGCCGATTTCCCGACGGCTTTGCTTGATGATCAGCGACATGAACAGGAAGGCCACGATCAGGATGATGACAAAAAACACCGCCGGCATCAGGACCGACAGGGTTTCGATGGTCTGCAGATTGTCGGTGATCCGTTTTCTGACCGCAGACTGCTCATAGGTGAAGCTGCTTTTGATCTCTATTCCTTCCTCGTTCACAGCGGCTTTCAGCCGGTCCAGCGCCGCAGCTTTGTCGGTGCCGTCCCGAACATACACTAAAAACTGATTGCAAAGCTGATCATATCCTTCGCCTTCCTCCAGCTGCTGGTAGGCTTTTTCCAGCTCTCCCTTCAGATTCCAGAGTTTGCTCAGAGTCCGGGAGCGGACGTACAGATATTTTTCCTCCCCCGCAGAGATCTGCTGCTCTGCGCTCTGGATCTGCGCTTCGGCGGTTTCCATCGTGGAAGAGATCTTCTCCCGCCCTGCGGAGATCTGCCCAAGCCCCTCTTCGATCTGCCGCAGTCCGCTGTCTATTTCGGCAATTCCGCTGTCAATCCGGGAGAGGCCTTCTTTCATCTCCTGTTCCTTAGCCTTCTGGAAAGCCGGAAGATCGGAAAGGTCTTCCTCGCTGACGCCGTAGCCGGACAGGGCGTTCAGGAGCTCTTTCCGCTGTTTGGTCAGTTCCTGTTTCTGCCGTTCGGCTTCCTCCGGAAACGCCTCGTACAGCCGGACAAAATCACCGGCAGTCTTCACAGGCTCCCCGGCGTATCCGGAAAGCTCCGAATACAGCTTCGTCATCTGCTGCAGTCCCGACAGCATCTCCTGCATCGTTTCCTCTTCCCCGCTTTGCGGCAAAAGGGCGATGACCATATCTGCATGGTTTTCTTCAATCAGGGCCTGAAGGTCTCCTAATTCCCGCTGAGCCTTCCGGACGTTTTCTTCCAGGCTGAGCCGTTCATCGTCCAGATGATAGCGCCGGAGCAGGGCGGTCAGTTTTTCCCGGTCGGCTTCCTGCAGGGAGGAAAGGTCCCCGAAAGCATCGGACTCTAAAAACTGCACATCCTCCATTAGCTGCTCCCTGAACAGCAGCAGCCGTTCTGCCGCAGCGCTGACCGGCTCCCCGCCGTCATAGACAAACCCATAGGAGGCAATCTTCTCTAAAAAAGCCTCCACAGACCCCGCCCGCCGGAGCAGATCGGCCATCTCCATGTCCGGGTATGCTTTCATCAGCCCCACCAGCCGGCGGACCTGCGGGTCCCCGGCCAGCGCCGTCATTTCCTCTATTGTCCGCAGGGCTTCGTCGATCTCCTGCAGGCCGTCCGCCGCCTTCGTTAGCTCTCTTCCCTGCAGCTTTTGCAGCGTCCGGGAAAGGGTCTCCCTTGTTTTCGCCAGTTCTTCCCGTTTCCGGTTCAGATCGTTCCGGGTGGCCAGAAGCTCCTGTTCGCTTTTGTTGAGCTGCTCCAGTTTTTTCTGCGCTTCTGCGGAGGAATCCTCAAATTTCTTTTTGCTTTCCTCCAACTGCTTTTTTGCTTCTTCTAATTTCTGCTGCGATTCCGCTAACTTTTCCTCGGAGTCTTTCCAGCCGGCATCCAATTCCTCCTGCTTGCCGTCCAGCTCTTCTTTAGCCTCACTGTATTTCTGTTCGTATTCCTTTGTTAGCAGGCCGATCGGCGCATAGGCATAGCCGAAATCCGTATTGGCGCCCCAGGAATCTTCTGTGGGCTGCACCGAGAGGGTTTCCGGGTTGGTGACGATTCCGGCGATAAAATAGCGCCGGAACTCCTGATCAACCTTGACTTCGACCGTATCCCCCGCCCGGATTCCGTTATCCTCCGCAAAATTGTATTCCAGCAGCACCTCGTCCATGCTGTCATCATGCGCTTGTGACCAGTAATGGAACTTCAGCCGGTCATCCGGATGATAGCTGAACACCCGCACCGACAAAAACCGCCCCTGCGGGCTTTTGAGGTAGGTATCCCCGCAAAGCCTTGCATTGACAGCCGAAACCTCCTCCAGCTTCCGGAGTTTTTCCGCCGTGCTCTGGTCGGTAACGTCCGTGGTGATCATCACGTCGGGGTACTGATAGTCCTCCACATAGGACTCTAACGACACCTGCAGAGAGGTATGCGCCGACGATAACCCTGACATAAAGCCGCAGCCCATCGCCGACACCAGCATGACGGAAATGAGCAGCTTTTTGTATTTCTTGAATACAGGCAATATCATTCTTTTCATAGGATTACCACTCAATGCTCACGGCCGGGACCGGGGTTTTGTTTTCGGTCACATCCGTAATCCTGCCGTTTCTCATTCTGATCATGCGGTCGGACATTTTTCCGATCTCCTGCGTATGGGTCACGATCACCACCGTTTTCCCATGCTCCCGGACCAGCCGTTCCAGCTCCACTAAGATCTGCTTTCCGGTTTCGTAATCGAGGGCGCCGGTCGGCTCGTCACAAAGAAGCAGGGACGGGTTTTTCGCCAGCGCACGGGCGATGGAAACCCGCTGCTGCTGCCCGCCCGAAAGCTGCGAGGGGTAGTTTTTCATTTTATCGCTCATCCCGATCATATTGAAAACCGTTTCGATGATGGCCGGGTCGTGGGCAGTGTCCGCTGTGAGCGCCACGTTTTCCCGTGCGGTCAACTCGGCGATCAGGTTGAAGGACTGAAAGACAAACCCGACGTTCTTCTTTCGGTACGCTGTCAGCGCCCGGTCTTTCATCCGGCAAAGGTCCTGCCCGCCGGAGAGGATCTCCCCTTTGTCCGGCTTATCCATGCCGCCTAACGCATTCAGCAGGGTGCTTTTGCCGCTGCCGGAGCTTCCCAGGATCGTCAGCAGCTCCCCGTCATAGATCGTCAGGGACACATCGGCCAGCGCATCGACCTTGGCAGCGCCACGGCCATAGGATTTCCACAGGTGCCGGGCTTCCAACAGGATCTTCTTTTCTTCCAACGCTTCCGCCTCCTACTTGATCTTCTTCACCTTTCCAGGTTCAAACACAGAAAACTCGTACATATGGTCGTAATCCATTCCGGCGCACATTTTCATGGTGCCTTTGCTCACATTGAACACGCTGCTCCACACGGTGATGACCATATGCCGGAAGATCTTGTGCCGGTAATACAGGGTGTTCTGAGAGAGAAGCTCCATCGCTGCCTCTTCCGTGAGGGTATGCCCGCTCTGCTTCAGGCACGCCCCGATCCTCTCAAAGCGGTCCATCCCCATCCCCTTGCGGTTATCCCCGCCTTCGGTCAGGAAATAATTGGTCAGGACCAGATTTTCATCGGGCTTCTGCTGACGGATGATGTGCATTTTATCGTCCACATATTCAATGAGGGCGCTGTTTCCCTGTGCATCGACAAAATGGTAATGATAATTGACAAACAGGACATCCCGCATATCATATTGCTGAAACAGCCCGATTGCTTCCTCCACGGTGCTGCAGGTATCCAGCACCGCCCGCAGGGCGATCGGACTGATGATTGGGGTTTTGCCGGTTTTTTGCTTGGTCGGTCTGCCCTTGATCTCTAAAATAGCGGCGGCCAGTCCCTTTTCGTTGATCCCGTCCATGCAGCAGTACGGGGCACCCATCGCCCGGAGATGATTGTTCTTTTTATTCGGGTTCTGCCACTTTTTTCCGTACATCATGAAAGAGCCAAACGTAACGGTCAGGCTTCTGAAGCCGTTTTCCGGCGCTGTCCAGACCACCATGCACAGGGAATCCTTATAATCAAAGTTCCTCCCGAAAATGACGTCCCCGTCGGGCGATCTCGTATTGAAGCTCGAACAGGCGAAATCCCGGACAAAGGGGTTGATAAAGATCTGCCGGGAACGAAGATATCGTTTGGCAAAGCGGATCAGCCCGATGACGCCGGAGACCCCTTGCTGCAGCAGCTCCTCCAGCCCATAGGAACCGCAGTACACCAGCGTCAGGATATTTTCATCGACCTTCTGAAAGGTTTTGAGCGTTTCTTCTCTCGCCCTCAAGATCTCTTCTTTATTTCTTTTCATGCCATCCTCCTGCAAAACGATCACGTCTGAATATGCTCTCTGAAAAACGCCAGCTCCTCGGTGCTTCCGATCACACGAACGCTTTTCACCTGATTCTGAGAAGCGCCCTTCCGGACACGGAACTCCCGGTAGGCACGGAAGGTGTCTTTCTTCACCGGGACCAGAACGGACGGGGCGGTTTCCCCGATGTTCAGCATCCGGCCGTGCTCATGATTCATTTCCGTCAGCTTTTCATCAAACAGCCGGGAAAAAGGGGCTTTCTGTTCCGGGGTGAGCGTTTCCTCCGTCTCCAGAAACAGCTCCAGCCGCCAGGGGGAGCTGTCGGTGTCGGGGTACAGCGCATAATCGCTGAAATGCAGGCCGGTCTCCTCCCGGAAATGCCGCATGGCCTGCATGATATGCTCGGACGTCAATTTGACGCCGGTGATATTGATCACCTGATTCTTGCGGTAGGCAAATTGGATCAGCGGGTTCTGTCCTTCAAATCCGACCACCCGCACCACGTCCCGGATCCGGTAGCGGTACAATCCGGACAAATTGGTAATGACAATCTCATACAGCTTTCCGATGGTCAGCTCATGCCGCAGCAGGGGCCGTTCCACCTTTTCCTCCACGGGAAGAAATTCAAAGAAACCGCTGTTGGTCAGCATCAGATACCGATCGTCCTCAATATCTCTGGCATTGGCAATCAGCGCTTCGCTGGAGGAATAGGTCTCATAATAAAACGTCACCCCGTCCCCGCAGTATTCCCGCAGCTTTTTGGCAAACCCCTCAAACTCTCCCGTGCCGATGCCGATGATCACGCACAGTTTTTTCCAGATCCGGATCATCACCCCGTTCCTGGAAGGATCGCTCAGGATCTCCCGGAGCTCTGAAGCCCGGCAGGGGTCGGGGCGGAGTTTTCGGCTGAGGCTCTCCCGCAGTTCGGGGGGGATCTGAACATCCGGGCTGATCTCCCCGGTTTCGATGTCATGCAGAAGTCTGTCGGTGTTTTCAAAAATATAGGTCATCAGGTCGGTGAGATTGGACATGAACACCGCCGCCAAATACACCAGGTCATCATCCTTCAGCGCATAGAAGGCTTTGAGATATTTCATATCCGTCCCTTCCCCGTAGCCGAAGATCTCCTTCGGGAAGCAGGTGATGATGGGAATGGCGAATTGCCGGCTTTCCAGCGTATAGGCGGAGATCAGCCCCTCCTTGATGCCGCCGGGGGTTTCGCTCATTTCTATTTCAACGGTATTCAGCCCTTTTCCGCAGTGATAACCCCGTTTTTTCATTTCATTCCGGATGATGTTCATATACAGCGCCACCGTTTCGGAGTACGGTCTGGTCGCTTTTTTGACGACCGGGATCCGTTTGGTCTCCCCGGACGTGCCGGACGTTTTCGCAAAGAAAACAACGTCGTCGGCTGTGAGAAGATGCTGCTCCCCCTCCCGGACGATCCGTTCGATATAGTCCCGGTAATCGTCGTACACCGAAAACGGGACCAAGTCCTGATACTCCCGGACAGAATGAATCCTGTCAAAGCCATGCTGTTTTCCGAAGACCGTATTCCGGTTTTTCCGGACGATCTTCATCAGGAGCTTTTCATCGTTCCGGCTGATATGACCGCTGTTCCGGAGCATCCTTTTTTTGCAGACCCCGCCATAGGCCGAAACGGCTCTTATGACCGTATAATTGAGCATTTTCTCCGCAAGCTGCATCTCGTCACCTGTATTCCTCTCATGTTAGCCGCCCCCGGCGGACAGACAATGCTTTTTAACCGGTACTATTCTATCATATTCCTTCAAAAACTGTCAATGAATAGCTTTTACCAATATTATTTGCCGAAAAGAGGTTTTTCGGCAATTTTGACGCAATTTCCGCCGGCTCGCTCAGACCCGATCGTTCAGAGGGAAAACGTGCGTTTAATATAGATACTGCTTTTTAGAAATGCCCTGCACCGCCAATCACAAATCCCATCGTCTGCAGGGGGCGTAGGGCGAATCTTAAACTTTTCTATAAAGAGAAAAAAATTATTATCTCCCGAATTGCAATAGCAAGTTGAAACAAATTTGATTCTGTGGCAGAAAACCGAGAGCTTCTCGTAGGAGGAGCGGAGCGACGACGG
>CACYCG010000077.1 GCA_902772855.1 uncultured Ruminococcus sp. | reverse complement strand
TAAAGGAGAGCGGTCCCTTCCACCCTTCGCCCGGCGACGAAGAAACGCCGGGGAGCTGCCCGAGGATAGGAACCTGCCCTTTATACGGAGAAGCTGCCCTTCAGAAAAACGAAAACCACAAGAACAACCTCAAGCACGAGATTATTATTCACCATTCATTATTCACTATTCATTATTCTTTGAGCTGGCGCAGCCAGCGTTTCTCCCCAGACCCCCCGTTCGGGACTTAAGCCTGAAGAAGACGCTAAAAGTCTTGCAAAGGAGGGCAAGTTTCGGTCCAGCCTTTTCAAAGGCTGGCAGAGTCCAGAGACGGAGTCTCTGGTCGTGCTCCGCAGAGCACGAAATCTCTTTGCTCAATCCCTCCGCAGGGGGTGAAAGGGGCGCCCCCTTCTGCCCGGCTGCATCAGGTTTCCCGCCGCCGCCCCGGCGGCCAGCAGCAGCGTGACTTACAATCCCAGAAAAGCCCGGATATATTCCGCACCGACCGCCAGGTTCAGATTCTGGCCCTTGTCGATCCCGGCTGTGCAAAGACCGATCACCTCTCCGTACATATTCAGCAGCGCTCCGCCGGAGCTGCCCCCGGAAATAGGGGCGGTGAACTGGATCATATCCAGATCGTCGATCGTCCGGATCCCGGACACGATCCCATCCGAAACCGTATTAAAAAGCCCCATCGGGCTGCCGATGGCGACCACCCGCTGTCCCCGGACCGGCGGGGTCCGGTCTCGGCAGATAAACAGGGGACTGAGTTTGCGCTCGATCCGGATCAGCGCCAGATCCATCGACCGATTCCGCTTGATGATGGCCTGCGTGGGGTAGGAGCGGTCCTCATTTTCGATTTTCACTTCAAACGAAGCGCCCTCGGCGATCACATGATGATTGGTGAGGATATATCCCTCCACCCCCACCATGATCCCGGACCCGCTTCCCACGGTCTTGCCCCAGCGGTCTTTGATGAGGATCATGACCACCGAAGAAGCCAGCGCCGCCAATGCTTCATAGCTCAGCTCCTGACGGCGGGGAGGGGGCGAAGCCGGCCCAAACGAATCTCCCGAGGGAGCGGGGACCGGAGAAGAGGGCAGCCGGCGGGGCGTGTTCGGCGGCGCATATTGCTCCCTCCCGACTGGAGGCACCGGGTAGGGAGGGCGGCCGGAGGGCCTCGGTGCCGGAGAAGGCACCGGCGCACTTCTCCCCGCGGGTGAGGCCGCTGCACGGGAAGCAGCCGGTGCGCTGTTCCCCGCAGAAGAACGCCTGCCCGGGCGGGGCGGAATGGACACCACCGGCATCGGACGCCCGGGATCCGCTGCGGCCGGAGGGGTGGGGCGGGAGGCTCTCGGCGGCGGGGAAGCCGGACGGGCGGCAGACGGGGCGGCAGGCGGCTCCGACGGTTTGCGGCGGGAGGGACGGGGCGGCAGCACCACGGTCGGCATAGAGGGGTCCGCAGCCGGACGCTTCGCCGGACGGGGCGGCACATTCACCACTGCGCGGGGAGCAGACGCCGCAGGCGGAGGCGTACGCACAGGCGGAGCCGGACGAGACGGCGGAGGAGTGCGAACTGGCAAAGCCGAACGGGGCGGCGGAGAAGAACGGGCAGGCCCTCCGGAGGGGGAGCGGCCCGGCACCGTCACTACCGGAGGAACCGGAGCCGGGCCGTCCGACATACGAGGCGGGCGGGGGGCGGTGCGGGCATCCGGCATCACCGGGACCCCCTGCTCCAGCAGGTCACTCCCCCCGGCCGTTCTGCCGAAGCTGAGCGCCGACATCACCCGGGAACGGTCAAACGGCGGCACCGGGGTATAGCCAAAATGCCCCAGCATGATTTTCTGCGACAGCCCCAGCGCATCAAACTGCGGCACAATATCCCCCTGCGACTGCATCAGCAGCACATCGCAGCCGGTCAGGGTCATCAGATAGGCAAAGAGATATTCATTCCGGGACACACAGTTGCCGATGACGATCTTTTTCTTCACATCGGGAGCGAACGCATTCGTAGACCCCTCCATCACCGTATCGAACCAGTACAGGGCGCTGATCAGCAGGCTGCGGAACACCGACCCGTTCAGTCCCAGCGGCGGGCGCATACAATAATCCTGCCACACCGCCACCGCTCCCGCCAAGGCTTCGGAGGCGTAATAATCCCTGTCGGCTGTCCTGACCAGCAGGGTCTGCCGGGAGGAATTGAGAAAGATCTCATAGCAGCGGCCGTAAAAATCCGTAATATCCGGCGGCAGATACGAAGGAAGCCGGATAAACCGATTGTAAAACGTTTTTCCCTGTCCGGCGCCGCAGCAGGCCCGGTCCAGCTCTTCCACACACGCTAAAAAATGCGATCCTTCTCCAATGCTCCTCACCAGACAGGACCTGTCCCCGGTGGGATCATGCCGCACGAACTCTCCGATCGTCCCGATGCGGTCCGGCCATACAAACGGCATTCTTTCTTTCATGTTCTGTTCCTCCCTTCCGCTTTTTTCAAAAAAACAAGGAATACTCCAAAGCGGAATATTCCTTGCGGGGCTCAGTTTTCCGGAGGATCAGCCAAGAAGCTCCTCCACCTTTTTCTCGTATTCGGCTTTGGTGATGATCTGCATAGAATACTGCAGTTCCAATTTGCGAAGCTCCCGGAAATGATCCAGTCTCTTCTGCGCCTTGGCTAACTTTTCTTCATACTCTTCCACAGTGATCACGTCCAGACGAAGAGCATCTTCCAGACGTTTCTTTTCTCTGTCAAAGCGCTCCTGTGCCCGCTGGCGCTCCCGCTCCACTTCCATGTCACGGATCTCTTTCTCCTTAGCGACGATCTGCGCTTCGATCTCTGCTTTTTTGGCCAGGTCGGGCTTCATCTGCTCCAGAATTTCCTCAACGGAGAAGCTCTCCTCCGTGGCGCAGGCTTCCATATAGTCCACATACTTCCGGCCGATCTGAGAATAGTAGGCATCCAGTTTTTTATTCACAGCATCGAGCTGAACCTTCAACCCTGCTAAATCTCTCTGTTCGGAACCGGCATTGAGAACGCTGCTGCCCACACTGCGGGCCGAATTCACGACATTTTCTCCAACATCCTGCACGAAGCGGCTGGCTCTGTCAAAAAACTCCATAAATCATTACCTCCTGCTGTTCCATTTCACAGATTCTCTGCCCGGATACCTCTCCGGACATGACACAATTATAAACCTTTTTCCGCACAAATGTGTGAACAATCCGTAAATTACAAGCCTTATTCCACGGTCACGCTTTTGGCAAGGTTGCGGGGCTTGTCCACATCCAGCCCCCGGGATACCGACAGATAATACCCCATCAGCTGCAGCGGGATGACCGACAGACTGGCGGTGAAATGCTCATCGGTTTTCGGAACGTACACCGTAAAATGAACGGTATCTTCAATGGCATAATGACCGTAGGTGGTCAGCCCCATCAGATATGCCCCGCGGCTCTTCACCTCGGACATATTGCTGATGGTCTTGTCAAACAGATCTTTTTGCGTCACCACGCCGATCACCAGCGTGCCGTCTTCGATCAGGCTCATGGTGCCGTGTTTCAGCTCTCCGGCGGCATAGGCTTCGGAATGGACGTAGGAAATTTCCTTCATTTTCAGGCTGCCTTCCAGGCAAACCGCATAATCAATGCCCCGTCCGATAAAGAACACATCCTGCACATTGGCCTGCTTGGCCACAAACCACTGAATGCGCTCCTTGTCCTCGAGGATCTTTTCGATCTTAGCCGGCAGCGCCCACAATTCCCCCATCATCTCCAGATATTTCTCTTCGGAGATCGTTCCCCGCACCAGCGCAAACTCAATGGACAGCAGATAGCCTGCGATCAGCTGGGCGGAATAGGCTTTGGTCGTGGCCACGGCGATCTCCGGGCCGGCCATGGTGTAAAACACCTTGTCGGCCTCCCGCGCGATGGAGCTGCCCATGACGTTGACGATAGCCAGCGTGCGAATACCTTTTTCCTTTGCCTGCCGCAGCGCTTCGAGCGTGTCGGCGGTTTCTCCGGACTGGCTCACCACGACCACCAGACTGTTGGGCGGCAGCAGCATGGTGCGGTACCGGAACTCAGAGGCCAGCTCCACCCGCACCGGGATCTTCGCTAAATCCTCCATGACATACTGCGTCACCACGCCGGTGTGATACGCGGAACCGCAGCCGACGATCGTGATCTGCGAAAGGTTCTGCACCTCTTCTTCGGTCAGCCCGAAAACAGACAGGTCGATGCGCCCGTCCTTGACCACCGCGCTCAGGGTGTCCGTAATGGCTTTGGGCTGTTCGTGGATCTCTTTCATCATGAAATGCTCATAGCCCTCAAGCTGTGCGGAATTGGCATCCCAGCTGATTTCCGACAATTCTTTCCGGATCTCATCGCCGTCCAGATTGAAGAACGTCACCTCTCCGGGCACCAGCCGGGCGATCTCCAGGTTGCCGATATAATACACCTGCCGGGTATATTCCAAAATGGCGGGCACGTCGGAGGCGACATAGGTCTCGCCGTCGGCTACGCCGATGATCATGGGGCTGTCCTTGCGGGCGACCCAGATCTCCCCGGGATGACTTTTGAACATCAGGCACAGCGCATAGGAACCCCGCACCCGCACCATCGTTTTGGCGATGGCATTGACCGGGTCGTCGCCGTATTTCTTGAAATAATAATCCACCAATTTAATGACCGTTTCCGTGTCGGTCTGGGAATAGAACTGATACCCGTGCTTGAGCAATTTTTCTTTCAGCTCTTTATAATTTTCGATGATGCCGTTATGCACCCCGACCACTTCCGATTCCACGTCTCCGGAACCGGAGCCCGTGCAGTTGCCGCTGACATGGGGGTGGGCGTTCTTTTTGCTCGGTTCCCCGTGCGTAGCCCAGCGGGTATGGCCGATGCCGCAGGTGCCCAGAAGCGTCCGGCCGTTATCTGTTTTTTCCGCCAGCACTCTCAGCCTTCCCTGCGATTTGACCACTTTGGCGGGTTCGCTGCCGTTGCGGATGGCCACCCCGGCGGAGTCATAGCCCCGGTATTCGAGCTTGGAAAGGCCGTCGAGCAAAATCGGGGCCGCCTGACGGTTTCCTACAAATCCAACAATACCACACATACTTCTTTTCTTCCTTTCCTCAGATTCCGGGGCCGTTTTTCTCCCCGTTCTTTAATCTCTGCCGAACAGATCTCTTGTGTACACTTTTTCCTGCACCTCATCGAGGCAGGGATCATACCGGTTGGCGATAATGGCCTGAGAGAGCCGCTTGAACTCCTCTAAATCATTCACCACCCGGCTGCCGAAAAAGGTGCTGCCGTTTTCCAGCGTCGGTTCATACACGATCACCGTAGCGCCCTTGGCCTTGATGCGCTTCATCACACCCTGAATGGAACTCTGCCGGAAATTATCGCTGTTGCTTTTCATGGTCAGGCGGTAGACGCCGATGACGCATTCCCGCGCCCCTTCGGCGCTCAGGTCGCCCCGGTTGAACTCATCGTAATAGCCTGCAAGCTGCAGCACCCTCTCCGCAATAAAGTCCTTGCGGGTGCGGTTGCTTTCCACGATGGCTTCGATCAGATTCTGCGGCACATCCTGATAATTGGCCAGAAGCTGCTTGGTATCCTTGGGCAGACAGTAGCCGCCGTAGCCGAAAGAGGGGTTATTGTAATGAGCGCCGATGCGGGGATCCAGACAGACGCCGCTGATGATCTTGCCGGTGTCGAGCCCCTTCATTTCCGCATAGGTATCCAGCTCATTGAAAAAGGAGACCCGCAGCGCCAAATAGGTGTTGGCGAACAGCTTGACAGCTTCCGCCTCGGTAAAGCCCATGAACAGGGTGTCGATATTTTCCTTCAGGGCGCCCTGCTGCAGCAAGCCGGCGAAAATATGCGCCATGTCCGTCAGCTCCTCATCGTCCGGGTCGGTCCCCACGATGATGCGGCTGGGGTACAGATTGTCATACAGCGCCTTGGATTCCCGCAGGAATTCCGGGCTGAACAGAATGCGCCGGCTTCCCTTCTTTTCCCGGATCATCTGCGTGTAGCCCACAGGGATAGTTGATTTTATGACCATCACCGCCTCGGGATTACACTCCATCACCAGATCGATCACTGCTTCCACGGCGGAGGTGTCAAAATGCTGGGTTCGGCTGTCATAATTGGTCGGAGCGGCAATCACCACGAAATCCGCCTGTGCATAGGCCGCTTTTCCGTCCAGCGTCGCCGTCAGGTCCAGCTCCTTTTCCGAAAGATACCGTTCAATATATTCGTCCTGGATCGGAGACTGCCGCCGGTTGATGGCGTCCACCTTTTCCGGAAGAATATCCACGGCAAACACCTTGTGGTGCTGTGAAAGCAGCGTAGCGATAGATAAACCCACATAGCCGGTCCCGGCCACAGCGATCGTATACTTCTGATCCATTTTTTCCTTGTCTCCCTTACCTGAATCTGCCGCAGTCCCATCGGCAGCAGCTAAAACTTACGCAAAGAGTTACGCTCCGACAAGCTCGCCTGATGGGGGCAGGCAGCGCCGTCAACAAACGCCGCAGAGCCTCAGCCCAGCGGCCTGCCGCCTGTAAAGACGGGGGCATCGACGTTTGTTGTTATAGATAATTTCCATTATAATCCCTCTCCGATTCATAGTCAACCGTTGCGCCTTTAATTTTCGGATTTCCGTCATTCCACCATAAAAACCCCTCCCCGCTTCCCTTGAATTCGGCGATTATTTCCGCCACTTTCCGGGGCGTCTGCTGTGGAAATCGGTTCCCCGCCGTGGAGAATGCCACGATTTTTAACACAAAAAGTCAACTTTGCTTGATTGAAATCCCAAAGCGCAGCTTGTATAATAAAAACACCGACCACAAGGAGGCTTTGCCATGACATATCCGCTCAGACAGATCCGCATGATGAAAAAAATGACGCAGGAAGACCTTGCCGAAAAAATGAACGTGTCCCGTCAGTCCATCGCCAAATGGGAAAGCGGCGAAAGTGTTCCGGACATCGTCCGATGCGGCGAACTGGCCCGTATCCTCGAACTGGATATACAGGATATTTTAGAACTCTTCGACCCCTCCGCCGCCCGGCAAACGCCCGGGCGCTCCCCGCACCAGCACAATAAATTTGTTTTCGGGGTCAGCAAGATCCGCAGCGGGTCCATCCTTCTGCCGCTGGACGCCCTGAAGGCCTTCCGCCTTCAGGAGGGCGATGAACTCATCGTCCTCGGAGATCTGAACCAGGGATTGGCGCTGATCCCCAAAAAAGAATTTGACCAATTGACCGAGATCATTCAGGGGTTTACCCCCCAGGAAGGAGAAACGACATGAAAACCGCTATCAGAACGACCGGGCTGACCAAGACCTTCGGCCCCAAAACCGCTGTCGATCACCTCGATTTAGAGATCTGCGAAGGGGAGATCTTCGGGCTGCTCGGGGTGAACGGCGCCGGAAAAACCACCACCATCCGGATGCTGACCGGCCTGTCCGCCATTACCGAAGGAGAAGCCTCCATTCTCGGGCTGGACGTAAGCAAGGACCTGAAGAAGATCAAGCCCCTCATCAACGTATCCACGCAGGAGACCGCTGTGGCGGAAAACCTGACCGTGCGGGAAAACCTCAGCTTCATGGCCCGCATTTACGGCATTACCGACAAAGAAGCCATGGACCGGGTCATTTCTTCTTTAGAGCTGGAGGAGGTCGCTTCCCAAAAAGCCAAAACCCTTTCCGGCGGCTGGCAGCGGCGGCTGAGCATCGCTATGGCGCTGATCACCGACCCAAAAATCATCTTCCTTGATGAGCCGACCCTGGGGCTTGACGTGCTCGCCCGGCGGGAGCTGTGGTCTGTGGTGCGGTCCCTGAAAGGAAAAGTGACCATCATCCTGACCACCCATTACCTCGAAGAAGTGGAAGCCCTGTGCGACCGCATCGCTGTGATGGCCAAGGGAAAGCTCCGGGCGCTGGGAACTGCCGCCGAACTGAAGGCCCAGGCCGGAAAAGACACCCTCGAAGACGCCTTTGTTGCCATTGTGGAAAAGGAGGGGACTGCATCATGAAATGGATAGCGTTCGCACAAAGAAATCAAAAGGAACTGCTGCGGGATCCGATCAGCTATGTTTTTTGTCTGGGGCTTCCCATCGTCATGCTCATTGTTATGACCATCATCAACCAGTCCATCCCCGCCGTGGAGGGAGCGCCGCAGGTGTTTCGCATTGAACAGCTTTCTCCCGCCATCGCCATCTTTGCCATGACGTTTTTAATGCTGTTCGTCTGCATCCGGGTCTCCTCCGACCGGTCGACCGCTTTTCTCACCCGGCTGTACGCCTCCCCCCTGCAGAGCAGCGATTTCATCCTCGGCTATGTGCTGCCCTTTGTCCTGACCGGTCTGGCGCAGATCGTTATCACCTATGCCGCCTCGGAAGTTCTGGCTCTGATCGTCAACGGAGAATCCCTCCCCATCGGCAATATGCTGCTTTCCGTTCCCCTGCTGCTTCCGTCGATCGTTCTGTTCATCGGCATCGGCATCCTCTTCGGGACCTTTTTCAATGCCAAAGCCGCTCCCGGTCTTTGCTCGGCCGTCATCACCGGCGCCGCCATCCTCGGGGGCATCTACATGGACATCGAAGCGATGGGCTCCTCCTGGAAAACCGTTTGCAGCTGCTTCCCCTTCTACCACTGCGTGCGCTATGCACGGCTGGCGATGGCGGGGGAGTTCGGGGATATGCTGCTGCCGTTTGCCATCTGCTGCGCCTTTACGGCGGTGATCTTCATCGCTTCCATCCTCGCCTTCTCCTTCAAAATGAAATCGGATAAAAAATAAACCTGCCTTTCCTCCCCGCTTCCCCTTTAGAAGCGGGGAGCTTTTGCGTGCTGAAAAAAACAGGCCGCCGGGGACTATTAAACGGAAAGAAACTGTGTTATAATAGGGAAAGCAGGACATGGTCCTGAAACGTGCAGCCCCGGCTGCGAAGAAAGGTGTGAACGTCATGAAAAGGCTGGAGGTAGAAAGCGGCCGGTTCGTCAGCCCCGGCGCTGAGATTTCTGTGCTGGAAACATTTTATGAACGCCAATACGACATGGTCCAGAAAGGCAATACCGACCTGGTCACGCTGAAGCTGATCATGCTGGGGAATGCGCTGGATTTTATCGACCTGATCAAACGCTCACTGGGCGTGGAGCTGGATAATACGGAAAAGTCGATCCCCCTGTTTGAAGAAGTGATGGACGCCCTCTCCAGAGGGATCCTGGAGAGAAGCCTGTTTGACAACAGCAACAGCATCGCCAAAAAAGCCGGCGCTTATTTAGGCCTGCTGATCATCGCCAATATCGGCGGCTCCTGGGAAGACACTTCCGAAGGGCCGGCCATCCTGATCGAAGGACGGGAAGCCTTTGTGCTGGACTTTGCCGAAAAACGGCTGGCGTCGGGGTCGGAACTGAACGTCATGGATTATTACCGGTCCGTGCGGGCGGTGGCCCCCGCCGTAAAGAACTGACAAACGAAAGGAGCAGCAGCTTATGGCAAACCATAGAGCAGAACGTGTCGGAGAAGATATTGAACGGGAACTGGCCGCCCTCATGCGGGAAATGAAGGACCCCCGCCTGCATGACGGCATCATCAGCATTGTGCGCTGCGACATGGCGCACGACCTGTCCTTTTGCCGGGTCTACGTCAGTTCCATGAACGGACTGGATACCGCCAAAAAAGCAGCGGCCGCCCTGAAAAACGCTCAGGGCTTTATTCGCAGGGAGCTGGGCACCCGCCTGAAACTGCGCTATGCCCCGGCGCTGGCGTTTGAAGCAACGGATTCGATCGAATACAGCGCCCATATCTCCCGGATCCTCACGGAAATCGACGTCCCGCCGGAAGAGGAGGAAACAGACGATGAAGAAACTTGAACTGGCCGAAATCGCCGCCCTGCTGCCGCAGAAAGACCGGATCCTTATCGTGATCCACAAATCCCCCGACGGAGATGCCATCGGCTGCGGCTACGGCCTTTGCATGGCGCTTCGCAGCCTCGGAAAACAGGCCAACGTCCTGTGCGGGGACCCGATCCCCCCGATCTACTCCTACCTGACCGATCTGGTCCCGCCAACCGACATGACCCCGGAGTACGTTGTCAGCGTGGACCTCGGAGATACCAAACTCCTCAGCGGGGAAGCCGCCGCCTACAAGGACCGGATTGACCTGTGCCTGGACCACCATTATTCCAATTCCGGCTTTGCCGCAGAAGGCTATGTGGACGGCAGCGCCGCCTCCTGCGCGGAGATCCTCAAGCGGCTGCTCGACCTAATGCCCGTGACCATTACCCCCGACATCGCCAATGCCGTGTTCACCGGGGTATGCACCGACACCGGCTGTTTCCGGTTTTCCAGCGTGACCGCCGAAACGCACCGGATCGCCGCCGAGCTGATCGATCTCGGCGCCGACAGCGCCATGATCTGCCGCCTGATGTTCGACTGCAAATCCCGAGCCCGGGTGGAACTGGAGCGCATGATCTACGAAGGGCTGACTTATTATGCCGGCGGGCAGATCGCCGTTGTCACCATCACCAAACAAATGCTCGCAGACTCCGGCGCCACCCCCTTTGACACGGACGGCATCGCCGCCCTTGCCAGGCAGATCGAAGGGGTGCGCCTCGGCGTGACCATTACCGAAAAGGACGGCGGAGAGTTTCGCTTTTCCGTTCGCAGCGCCGGCGATATAGACGCCAGCGCCATTTGTGCCTGCTTCGGCGGCGGCGGCCACCGGGGAGCCGCCGGCTGCAGCATGGAAGGAACGTTGGAAGACGTGCGCCAACGCATGGCGGAAGCCTGTGCAAAGGCACTGGGAGTGTCCCTATGAACGGCGTCGTCGTCATCGACAAGGAGCCGGGGTTTACCTCTTTTGACGTGGTCGCCGTGGTACGCAGGATCCTGCACGAGAAGAAAATCGGGCACACCGGCACCCTCGACCCGATGGCCACCGGCGTGCTGCCGGTTTTAGTGGGAAGCGCCGCCAAAGCGCAGGTGTTTCTTCCGGATACCGACAAGGAATACATCGCCTCCTTTCGCCTGGGCGTCACCACCGACACCCTCGACAGCAGCGGAAAGGTGTTGTCCCAAAGTGAAAAAGCTGTCCCGAAAGAAGCGCTCGAAGCGGTGCTGACCCGTTTTCGGGGAACCATCGAGCAGGTGGTGCCGATGTACTCCGCTGTTTCTCAGAACGGGGTGCGCCTGTATGAACTGGCCCGCAAAGGGCTGACCGTGGAGCGCCCTTCCCGCACCGTGGAGATCAGCAGCCTGACGCTGCTCTCCTATGACCCGGACACAAGGACCGGGGCCATCCGGGTTGCCTGCTCCAAAGGGACCTACATCCGCTCCCTCTGCGATGACATCGGAGCGGCCCTGGGCTGCGGGGGCATCATGACCGCTCTGCGCCGCACCCGTGCCTGCGGCTTTTCCGAAGAGCAGGCCATCCCCCTGCGGGAAGTAGAAAAAAGGGCGGCTCAGGCTCCGGCGCAGGACCTTCTTTTTCCCACCGACAAACTCTTTGCCCCGTACCCGGCGCTGACCATCAGCGAAGGGCAGGCGTTCCGCTTTCAAAACGGCGGAGCTTTGTCGCTGGACCGATTGAAACAGACCGATGCGCTTGCCGAAGGGCAGTTGGTCCGGCTGTATCATCCGGGCGGGACCTTTCTCGGCCTCGGGCGGGTCAGCAGCGCCGAAGGCGCCATCCTTTTTCAGAAAAAATTCACCTGACCGGCGGCCTGCCGGTTCTGGAAACTGGGAGCATATCTATGGAAATATTGCAAGAGCTTATCCCTTCGCCGACCCCGACGTCCGCTGCGCTGGGGTATTTTGACGGCGTTCACCGGGGCCATCAGGCGGTGATCGCAGAAGCAGTCGCCGCCGCTAAAGCGCAGGGACTGCGCTCCACGGTCTTTACCCTGCAGCAAAGCCCCCGTGTCCTTCTGCTCGGAGAAAAGCCGCAGAACATCATGACCACGGAAGATAAGCTGTCGGTGCTGGAGGCGCTGGGCGTTGAGCAGGTGTACCTCATCGACTTTGCCGCCGTCCGGCAGATCACGGCGGAAGACTTTGTGGAAAAGATCCTGCGGGACCGGTTTCACGCCCGGCACCTCTCCTGCGGCTTCAATTACCATTTCGGCGCCGGGGCCGCCGGCAGCGGGGAAATGCTCGAGGATATGTGCCGGACCTACGGCATCAGCGTGTTTGCCCGCCCCCGCATCACCTTTGAAGAAATGCCCATCAGCTCCACCCGCATCCGCAAAAGTATCCTGCAGGGACAGATCGAGGAAGTTAACGCCATGCTCGGCCGCCCCTACGGGTTTTTCCTGCCGGTGATCCACGGCGAACAGGTTGGAAGAACCTGGGGGACCCCCACCCTGAATCAGGCTTTTCCGGAGGGGCTGGTGCAGCCGCTGTTCGGCGTCTATGCGTCCCGTGTGACCATTGACGGTTCTCTCTGGTGCGGCGTAACGAACATCGGCGTGCGGCCCACCGTCGGCTCCCGGTCGGTGCTGATCGAAACCTGGATGCCCGATTATCACGGCCCCGATCTGTACGGGCAGACGCTGCGGGTAGACCTTCTGCGCTTCATCCGCCCGGAACGACGCTTTGACACCACCGACGCCCTGCGCCGGGAGATCCTTCGGAATGCATCCCAGGCCCAGCAGATCTTCCGGGAACTTCCTCTCCCCTGAGGCTGCTCAAAAAAAAATCAACCGGCTGTTTCCTCTTCTTACAGGAGAGCGAAGCAGCCGGTTTTTTCGGGTTTATTTCTGCTTGGTAACGTGAGCGATCAGGCCGCCGTCGGCGATGATCCCCTGAATAAAGGGCGGGAACGGTTCCGCCTGATAGGTCTTGCCGGTGGTCAGGTCGGTGATCAGGCCGGTGTCAAAATCCACCGCCACCTCATCCCCCGCCTGGATCTCACGGGACGCCTGCTCGCATTCGAGGATCGGCAGCCCGATATTGATGGCGTTGCGGTAAAAGATACGGGCAAAGGTGGAAGCGATCACGCAGCTGATGCCCGACGCTTTGATGGCGATAGGAGCGTGTTCCCGGGAGGAACCGCAGCCGAAGTTCTTTTCCGCCACCATGATATCCCCCGCCTTCACCCGCTTGGTAAAGGCCAGGTCGATGTCTTCCATACAATGCGAGGCCAGCTCTTCATGCGAACTGGTGTTCAGATAGCGGGCGGGAATGATAACGTCGGTGTCCACGTTGTCCCCGTATTTATGTACTGTACCCTGTGCTTTCATTCTGATTCTCCCCTTCCTTTCTTATCAAACCTTGGCGGGGTCGATGATGTAGCCCGCCACCGCACTGGCCGCCGCCACAGCCGGAGAAGCCAGATATACCTCGGATTCCACATGGCCCATGCGTCCCACAAAATTGCGGTTGGTGGTGGAAACAGCCCGTTCGCCCTTGGCTAAAATGCCCATATGCCCGCCCAGACAAGGGCCGCAGGTGGGCGTGGACACTACCGCCCCGGCTTCGATGAAAATATCGAAAAGACCTTCGTGCATGGCCTGCAGGTAAATATCCTGTGTGCCGGGGATGATGATGCAGCGCACCCCTCTGGCCACTTTTTTGCCCTTCAGGATCTCCGCCGCCGCCCGCAGGTCGGAAATGCGGCCGTTGGTGCAGGAGCCGATCACCGCCTGGTCGATCCGCACTTCGGTTTCGCCGATCTCATCCACGGTGCGGGCATTCTCCGGCAAATGCGGGAACGCCACGGTCGGGCGCAGTTTGGAAAGGTCGATGACGTATTCTTCGTCATATTCGGCGTCGGGGTCGGCAGCGTATTCCTTCACTTCCCCCTTGAAGCGGCCGCTGATATAGGCCCGGGTAATATCGTCCACCGGGAAAATACCGTTTTTGGCGCCGGCTTCGATCGCCATATTCGCAATACACAGACGGTCGTCCATGTTCAGATACTGCAGGCCGTCCCCGACAAACTCCATAGAACGGTACAAAGCGCCGTCCACGCCGATCATGCCGATGATGTGCAGGATCACGTCTTTTCCGCTGACAAAGCGGGCCGGTTTTCCCGTCAGCACAAACCGAATGGCGGAAGGGACCTTGAACCACGCCTTGCCGCTGATCATGCCCGCCGCCATATCGGTGGAGCCGACACCGGTGGAAAAAGCGCCCAATGCGCCGTAGGTGCAGGTGTGGCTGTCGGCGCCGATGCACAGCGTTCCGGGGCCTACCAGTCCTTTTTCGGGCAGCAGGGCGTGCTCAATGCCCATCTGGCCGACGTCAAAAAAGTTCTTGATGTCGTATTTGTCGGCAAAGCGCCGCACCTGTGCACACTGCTCCGCCGCCTTGATATCCTTGTTCGGGGTGAAGTGGTCCATGACCATAGCGATCTTTTCCCGGTCAAAAACCCCGCAGGCTCCCCCGGCATTAAACACATTGATGGCCACCGGGCTGGTGATGTCGTTTCCGAGCACCATATCCAGAGAAGCCTCAATGAGCTGGCCTGCTTTGACAGATTCCAGCCCGGCGTGGGCGGCCAGAATCTTTTGTGACATTGTCATACCCATTTTTACCCATTCCTCCATCTTAATAACCTGTCCGCCCGGATTCCCGCAGCGGATGACAGGTCTATTATCCCACATCGGCTTGCAAAAGAATGTAACCTATGCTACAATGTAGCCAAATCATTTCAGGGGGGAGCCAGATGCCTTTTGAAAGAAATCCGCTGAGGCAGGAGACAGTCCTGCTGAGCGCCCTGTTTGAAGCGATGCCGATGGCGAGGGTGTTTGAGCGGGGGAAAATGCTCTATCACCAGGGGGACAAAGCCGATTGTTTCTATTACCTCAAGCGGGGGCGGGTGCGGGTGTTTATCACCTCCGCAGAAGGCACGGAAAAAACGCTGGCCATCATGGAGCCGGGGCTGCTGTTAGGGGAAGCCGCTTTTTTTGACAGAAGCCCCCGCATTTCCGCCGCCCGTGCACTGACCCGCACCGAAGCAGTCCCGGTCAGCCGGAACACCCTCACCGACATGATCCGCAGCCACCCGGATGCCGCACTGGAGCTCCTGCAGATGCAGGCCCGCACCATCCGGATCTTATCCGACCAGGTGGATTCCATCACCTTTCTCCCGGCAGAGCAGCGGGTGGCCGCTTTTCTGTGGCGGCTGTCCGGGGAGGGACAGGAACAAACCGTTCATACCACCCACGAAGAAATCGCCGCCGCCGTAGGAGTCAACCGGGTCACGGTCAGCCGCCTGATCTCCGGCTGGGCCCGGCAGGGATTGATCCGCACCGGCTATCGCCAGCTCTTTCTCCCCGACCCTTCCGCATTCGCCGCCACCGCCACCCCGACGCCGACGCCGGCCGGGGGAAACCCTTTTTGAAAAAAGGGTTATCCCCCGAACCCCCTTCCTAAAAACTTGCCGTTTAAGAAAGAAAAAGAGAAAAAGATGCTCAAAGTCTTCATCAGGCGCAAGCCCCGGAAGGGGGGTCTGGGGGAGAAACGCCGCCGATGGCGGCTTAATGAATAATGAATGGTGAATAATAATCTCATGTTTGAGATTGTTCTTGTGGTTTTCGTTTTTCTGAAGGGCAGCTTCTCCGTATAAAGGGCAGGTTCCTC
>CACYCG010000076.1 GCA_902772855.1 uncultured Ruminococcus sp. | reverse complement strand
TTTCTGGGATTATTTGCAGAAGGCTGTCAGAAGAAGGACGCCTGAAAAACCCGGGTCCAGCACCCCAAGGGCACTTCCGCTGGGCGCATCACGCTGCTTGCAAAACTTTTAGCATCTTCATTAGGTGCAAGCCCCGGAAGGGGGTCTGGGGGAGAATCCCCCAGATACGGGGTGCAACGCCGCCGCTGCCTGTCATGAAAAAACACTTGTGAAACAGATAAGAGTCTGTTATAATAATGCACAAAGAGATCGTTCTGGAAAACAGCAGACTGACTGAAGGAGGACACCCGATGAAAGCACACAAAAAATGATATTCAGATCCCTTGCGGCGCTGATGCTGGCGGGAGCGATAATAGCGCCGTCTGCGCAGGCGGCAAACTCCGGGAATTGGTGGGAAGAGCCGGATCCGGAACCGGAAACTCCCGTGCACCTGCCCCTGACGGTGCTGAAGGATAATCAGCTCCCGGTGGTGCACGTTACGATCGACGAAGACGCCGAAGGCTTCGGCACGATTCAGGAAATGAACGACAGCCCCGACCATTCTGTCCGCTGCACCGGAAGCGTTCGGATCGACGTTCCGGAAGGCTACACCGGCGATTACAGCGAGGAGGAGCTTGAAGATACCGACGAACTGGCGCTGGACTATATCCGGGGCCGGGGCAATATCACCTGGACGACCGATAAAAAAGCCTACAAATTCAAATTAGATAAAAAAGCCTCCCTGCTCGGCATGGGGAAAAACAAGCATTGGGCGCTTTTGGCCAATCGCTTTGACGCCAGCATGGTCCGCAACCGTCTGGTCAGCTATATCGGCGAGCGCTTGGGCTTTGCCTATACCCCCCGGATGCTTCCCGTGGATGTGGTTATCAACGGGGAATATGCCGGCAGCTATTATTTGTCGGAAACCGTCCGCATTGGCAAAAACCGGGTGGATATCGACGAACTGACCCCGGAGGATAACGAAGCCCCTGCCGTCACCGGCGGCTATCTCATGGGATTGCAGCCCTTTTTTATGACAAAGCCTGTCCCCCGGGAAAATGTCATCACCACCGCACGGGGCGTGGAGTTCTGGTTTGAAAGCCCGGAGTTTACCTATGATGACGAGGACGCCCTCGGCACGCCTGAGCAGAGATCGTATATTGCCAATTACCTCAACGAAACCGAAGAAGCCATCTTCAGCAGCAATTTCTGCAGCTCCTCCGGCACCCATTATTCCGAGCTGATGGATGTGGATTCCGCAGTGGATTTCTGGTGGGTACAGGAGTTTGTCCGCAACCACGATGCTTTTTGCACCACCAGCAATTATGTGTATAAGGAGCGGGAGGGCAAATTGGTGTGGGGGCCTCTGTGGGATTTCGATTTTTCCATGGGCACACTGGATCCCACCGTCACCGGCTTTAATTACGCCCGCCAGACCTGGTTTGACCGTCTGCGGGAAGATGACCCTTCCTTCCGTCAGCGCCTGATCGACCGCTACCCGGCGCTCGATGCCATCATCACCGATATCGTCAAGGAAGGCGGCGTACTGGACCGCTATGTGCAGGAATTGGAAGCCTCCGCCCGGGACGATGAACAGCGCTGGCGCTCCTGCGATGATTTCCTTCGCAAACGCTATGATTTTCTGGAAGAGATCCGTCTGGTCCGCTCCTGGCTGACCCGTAGACAGGGCTGGGTGCGGGAGCACCTCAGCGACGATGTCGGCCGTGTGCACAGCACCGTCACCTTCAGCGATGGAGAAAAAACAATTGCCACTCGCCGCATGATGACGGAAGACCTTCTTTCCGTTACCCCTGCGGCCCCCGATGCCGAGCGGGGCTTTATCGGCTGGGTGGACGAAGAAAACACTCTCTATGAGTCGGACAGCAAGGTGATGCATGACCTGGTTCTGACGCCCTGCTATGTGGGCGACCCGCAACCGCACCCCCTTGCCGAAGACCCCTACGATGCCGGCCAGCCGACCGAACACCCCGGCCTGCCTGCTCCCATCGACTATTCAGAAACGTCCGAGACCTCCGAAACCTCTGAAACATCCGAGATCTCCGAAACCTCTGAAACATCCGAGATCTCCGAAACCTCTGAAACATCCGAGACCTCCGAAACATCCGAGACCTCTGAAACCTCTGAAACATCCGAGACCTCCGAACCGTCCGGGACCTCCGAAACATCCGAAACCCCTGAGTCTTCCGAAAACTCCGGCTCCTCTGCTTCCGATGCGCCCTATGTGCCGCCCACCGGAGAGACAGCGGCCGCCAGGTTCTGGCTGGCACTGGCGTGTTTGTCCCTTGGATCCCTGCTGATAGGAAAGAGAAAACGTCCCTCTGTGAAATAAACCGACTACCCTGCACAGCCTTCCCGCCGGAGGGCTGTGCTTTTTGTGCAGGACAGGAAATAACTGGTAAAAACAAACAAAAAGAAACCAGATAAATTGTCAATAAAGATGGAAAATTGGGACAAAAAATTATACAAACCTGCTAAAAAACGAAAAAGATGGTTTTGTTGGAAGGAACCTGTGGACAAAAGTCTGAAAATCTGCTATTATAATAAATTGAATAAAAAGGGCCGGGCTGTGCTCGAAGCGAGGAAAAACTGTCCCGCAGAAGCCGGAGGCGGCCAGGGAAGGAACGTGGCCGGATGTTGGAAAGTGTGCTCATTGTATGTCACCGGGCAGAGACGGCCCGGACACTTTCCGGACGGCTCACTCCCTTTGCGCCGGAAAAGACGGTGCTGGCTTTTACTGAAGAGCAGGCTCGTGCGTTTTGCCGCCGGGAGGAATTTGTGCTGATCCTTCTGTTTGTGCCCCGTCCCGGGGGGGTCGAGGTCTCTTTGGCCCGGGAGCTGCTTGGCAGCACGTCTTCAGCGGTGGCACTCCTGTGCGAACAGGGGGAGGAGGAGATCGAAGCGGAGCTTTCCCCGCTTGGAGGGCTGGTGCTGCCGGTTTCCTCGGACGAAGCGATGTTTCGCCGGGGGATCGCGCTGTGTCAGGCCACCTATGTGCGTATGTGCACCATGCGCCGGGAGAATATCCGCCTGCAAAAAAAGATCGAGGACAGCAAGATCATCAATCGTGCCAAATGCATTCTGATGGAGTACCTGTCCATGTCCGAATCGCAGGCGCACAAATATCTGGAACGGCAGGCCATGGACCTGCGGCTGCCCAAAGTTGAGGTGGCCAAAAATCTGCTGAGCACCTATGACAGCTAAGGGAAAGCCTGTCGGCAGAGCCATGAACAAGAATGGAAAGGGTTGAATCGTATGGAAAAAAAGGCGTATTTGTTATTGGAAAACGGTGATGTGTACGAAGGCGCCGCCTTCGGAGCCGACAGGGAAGTGGTGGGGGAGCTGGTTTTCACAACTGCCATGACCGGCTATCTGGAAACCCTCACCGATCCGAGCTATTACGGCCAGATCGTCTGCCAGACCTTCCCGCTTATCGGAAATTACGGAGTGATCCCGGAGGATTTTGAAAGCAGAGCCCCTGCGCTTTCGGCCTATGTGGTGAGAGAGTGGTGCCGGCAGCCTTCCAACTTCCGCTGTCAGGGCGTGATCGACCAGTTCCTCAGACAAAGCGGCATCCCCGGCATCAGCGGCATCGACACCCGCTGCCTGACCAAAACGGTAAGAGAATACGGCGTGATGAACGCTTCCATACAATATACCCCGCCCACGCCGGCCGATTTTGAAAAGCTCAGGGGCTACCGGGTGACCAATGCCGTCAAAAGCGTGACGCTGTCCGCTCCCCAGCGGTTTGAAGCGGAAGAGCCCCGCTTTGAAGTCGTGCTGATGGATTTCGGCGCCAAAGACAATATCCGGCGGGAGCTGGTCAAAAGAGGCTGCACGGTCACGGTGGTCCCGGGAGATACAACGGCGCAGGAGATCGTGAATATGCATCCGGACGGCATCATGCTTTCCAACGGTCCCGGCGACCCGCAGGAGAACACCGGCATTATTGAAGAGCTGAAAAAGCTCTGCGCCCATAAGATCCCCACCTTCGGCATTTGCTTAGGACATCAGCTCTTAGCGCTCTCTCAGGGGGCCTCTACGGAAAAGCTGAAGTACGGTCACCGGGGCGCCAACCAGCCGGCTACTGATACCCAGACGGGAAGAGTGTACATCACCAGCCAGAATCACGGCTATGCGGTGGTGTCCTCCACGCTGCCGGAAAATGCGTTCGAGAGCTTTGTCAACGCCAATGACGGCACCTGCGAGGGCGTTACCTACACCAATATGCCTGCCTTCACCGTGCAGTTCCACCCGGAAGCCTGCGGCGGTCCGCTGGATACCTCATTCTTGTTTGACAGATTTTTGAATATGATGCAGGA
>CACYCG010000075.1 GCA_902772855.1 uncultured Ruminococcus sp. | reverse complement strand
TTGCTGACGGGAAGGTTTGGGGGTTTCGCGCTCTGCGGAGCGCGACCATGGGCTCTGCCCCTGGACCCTGCAAGCCTTTGAAAAGGCCCCAGCGAAACTTTGCCCTCCTTTGCAAGACTTTTAGCGTTTTCTTTAGGTGCAAGCCCCGGAAGGGGGTCCGGGGGAGAATCCCCCGGCTACGGGGTGCAGCGCCGCCGCTGCCTGGTGGAAAGAATTAGTTGCGATAAGCGGAAGAATGTGGTACAATAAATAGGAATGTATATCAGCCGGAGGACGGCGGAAGGGGTGGAAAGATGGAGATCCATGTCATCGGTGCGGGGCTGGCGGGCTGCGAGGCTGCGTGGCAGATCGTTTCCCGGGGGGTTCCCGTGTGCCTGCATGAGATGAAACCGAAGAAAAAGACCCCTGCACACAAAAGCGATCTGTTTTGTGAGCTGATCTGCTCCAATTCGCTGAAAGCCGCCCGGGTGGAAAGCGCTGCCGGGCTGCTGAAGGAAGAAATGCGCCGTTTGGGGTCGCTGCTGATGGAGGCGGCCGATCGTCATGCGGTTCCGGCCGGGGGAGCTCTGGCCGTGGACCGGGACTTGTTTGCCGCTGAGGTGACGAGGAGGCTTCGCTCCCATCCGCTGGTGCGGGTGGTGGAAGAAGAGGTCACGCACCTGCCGGAAGAGGGCATTACGGTGGTTGCCACCGGGCCGCTTACATCGGAGGCACTGTCGGAGGAGATCGCTGCTCTCTGCGGCGGGGGGCTGCATTTTTTCGATGCGGCTGCGCCCATCGTTACCGCCGACAGTATTGACCGGGAGCACTGCTTCATCGCCTCCCGCTATGACCGGGGAGAAGATGCGTACATCAACTGCCCGATGAATAAAGAACAATACGAGGCCTTCCACGAGCAGTTAGTGCACGCCGAGCGGGCAGAGCTGCATGATGTGGATGTGATGAATCCCAAGGTCTATGAAGGCTGTATGCCGGTGGAGATCTTAGCGCAGCGGGGACTGGATACGCTGCGGTTCGGCCCGATGAAGCCGGTCGGCCTGCGGGATCCCCGCACCGGTCACCGCCCGTGGGCGGTCCTGCAGCTTCGCACGGAAAACGCTGAGCGGACGCTGTATAATTTAGTCGGTTTTCAGACAAACCTGAAGTTTCCCGAGCAGCGGCGGGTGTTTGGCATGATCCCGGCGCTTTCCCATGCGGAATACGTCCGCTACGGGGTGATGCACCGCAATACCTTTTTGAACTCGCCGCAGCTCCTGAGTGCCGCCTACGCCATGCGGCAGCGGCCGGGACTGTTTTTTGCCGGACAGATGACCGGCGTGGAAGGATATATGGAATCCGCTTCCTCCGGGCTGCTCTGCGGCATTAACGCCGTGCGCTGCCTGCGGGGGCAGGAGGCGCTGATCCTGCCCGAAACGACCATGATGGGCGCTTTGGCGGGGTATGTATCCCGGGGGCTGGCCGGAGAGTTTCAGCCGATGGGGGCCAATTTCGGGATCCTTCCGGCTTTGGAGGACCCGCCCCGGGACAAAAAGGCCCGTGCCGCCGCCTATGCGCAGCGGGGGCTGGAGGCGCTGAGCGTGTGTCTTGACCGCTTGGGGGAAAAGACGGAGGAATAATGTGTTCCGTTCTGCCGCAGGGCAGGCGGGAAGGAAGATAGATTCAGATCAAGGAGGAACGCTATGAAGGTGATCGTAGATGCTTTCGGCGGGGATAAAGCGCCGCTCGAAGTGATCAAGGGCTGTTTGCTGTACCGGGAGGAAAACAGCGGGGTGGAAGTGGCGCTGGTGGGCGACCCGGAGCGCATCAGGGCTTGTGCAGAAGAAAACGAACTGGATATAAAGGGATTGGAGATCTTCCCGGCGGAAGACGTTATGGCGATGGATGAAGACCCCGGAGAGATCATAAAATCCAAAAAGAACTCTTCTATGGCCGTGGGCCTGCGGCTGGTGTCGGAGGGAAAAGGAGATGCCTTTGTCACCGCCGGCAACAGCGGGGCTGTCACCGTTGGCGCCACGATGATCGTGCGCCGCATCAAGGGCATTAAGCGTCCGGCTTTTGCGCCGATCATTCCCAGCGTGCAGGGGCCGTTCATGCTGATCGACGGCGGGGCCAACGTGGAAGTGCGCCCGGAAATGCTGCGGCAGTTCGGCATTATGGGGTCGGTGTATATGGAAAAGATCCTTCATGTGGAGCATCCCCGGGTGGCGCTGGCGAACGTGGGCGCGGAGGAACACAAGGGCGGCCCTCTCCAGCGGGAAGCCTTTGCCCTGCTCAGGCAGACGGATCTGAACTTTATCGGAAATATCGAAGCACGGGATATTCCCGCGGGAAACGCGGACGTTATCGTAGCGGACGGCTTTGCCGGGAATATGATCGCCAAAATGTATGAGGGCGCTGCCAAGGAGATCATGAGAAAGATCAAGGAACTGTTCTACACCAACCTCCGGACAAAGGCGGCGGCTCTTTTGGTGAAAAAAGAAATGTACGGACTGAAGCAGTATTTTGATTATAACCGCTACGGCGGGGCGGTCGTGATGGGCGTCAAAAAACCGGTCATCAAAACGCACGGAAGCGCCAACGACGTGGCCATCGCCGCCGCTGTCCGGGTGGCTTCGGAGTTTGCCGGTTCAGGGGCGATCGAAAAGATCGAAGAAGAAATCGGCAAATGGCAGGAGGGAGGAAACTGAGCCTATGAAGGAACTTGAACAGCGCATCGGCTATACCTATCGTCAGATTTCCATTCTTGAAAACGCACTGACGCATTCGTCCTTTGCCAACGAATCCCGCACCGGCGCCAAAAGCAACGAGCGGCTGGAGTTTCTGGGCGATGCGGTGCTGAGCATTATTGTGTCGGACCATATTTACCGGAACTGCCCCAACCTTCCCGAAGGGGATCTTTCCAAGCTGCGGGCGTCGCTGGTGTGCGAAAAAAGCCTGTGCCGCTTTGCACAGGAGCTGGGACTGGGGGAGTATCTGAGAATGTCCCGGGGGGAGCGCAATTTGGACGGACAGCACCGCCCCTCGATTTTAGCGGATGCCTTTGAAGCGGTCATCGCCTCCATCTATCTGGACGGCGGGCTGGAGGAAGCCAGAGCGTTTGTGCTGCGCTTTGTGGAGCCGGAGCTGAAAAGCCCCCGGCCGAAGGCGTTCAAGGATTATAAAACCACCCTTCAGGAGATCGTTCAGAAAAACCCGGAAGAGCGCCTGACCTACGTCCTGGTGGGGGAAGAAGGCCCGGACCATGCCAAGCATTTTATCGTGGAAGTGCATCTGAATAATAACGTCATCGGGAAGGGCGGCGGCCGCAGCAAAAAGGAAGCGGAGCAGCAGGCCGCCCGGGAAGCGCTGAAGCTGATGGGCTATTAAGGCGGGAAGGGTATGAAACACGCCAATATCGCTATTTTCGTCCCGCACAGCGGCTGCCCGCATCAGTGCTCCTTCTGCGACCAGCGCAGCATTACCGGGCAGCTTTCCCAGCCCACCCCGCAGGACGTGACAGCGGCGGCTTCGCAGGCGGCCCGGGACCTCGGAGAGCGCAGCCGGGAGGCGGAGATCGCTTTTTTCGGCGGGAGCTTTACGGCGATTCCCCGGGCGCAGATGGAATCGCTGCTGCAGGCGGCAGCTCCTTTTGTGCGGGAGGGCGTTTTTTCCGGCATCCGGTGCTCTACCCGTCCCGATGCCGTGGACAGAGAGGTCCTGTCGCTGCTGAAATCCTACGGCGTCACGGCGGTGGAACTCGGAGCGCAAAGCGCCGACGATCGGGTGCTGGCGCTCAACCGCCGGGGGCATACGGCGCAGGATATCCGGCAGGCTTCCCGCCTGATCCGTCAGGCGGGGCTGTCGCTGGGGCTGCAGATGATGACGGGGCTTTTCGGCAGCAGCCCGGAAAGCGACCTGGCCACGGCCCGGGAACTTGCCGATCTGCACCCGGACACGATGCGGATCTACCCCACCGTGGTGCTCAGGGGGACCCTGCTTTCGCAGTGGTATGAGCAGGGGCGCTATCGCCCTCCCACGTTAGAGGAAGCCGTGGACCTGTGCGCCCGGCTGCTTGTGTGGTTTGAGCAGCGGCAGATCCCCGTCATCCGGCTCGGACTGCACGACAGCGAAAGCCTGCAAAGCCAGCGCATCGCCGGACCCTATCATCCGGCTTTCCGGGAATTGTGCGAATCAAGGCTTTTTCGGCAGCTTTTGCAGCAGGCGCTGCCGGTTGGCGCGGAAAAAGCCCTGATGATCCGGGTGCATCCCCGGTCGATCTCCCCCTGCGTGGGGCAGAAACGAAGCAATAGGCTCTGGCTGGAGCAGCAGGGCTTTCGGGTGAAGATCTGCCCGGATGACACGCTCGGCCGATATGAGGTTCGCATCAGCGGGCTTTCAGAAGAAAAGAAAAACAGGTAAGTGGTGAGAAAGTGCGACTTCAATCGTTAGAGGTTCAGGGATTCAAGACCTTTCCGGATAAAACAAAATTGGTTTTTACCAAGGGGATCACGGCTGTCGTAGGACCGAACGGCAGCGGAAAAAGCAATATCAGCGATGCCATCCGCTGGGTGCTGGGGGAGCAGTCCGCCAAATCCCTGCGCTGCTCCCGCATGGAAGACGTCATCTTCAACGGGACGCAGCAGCGGAAAAAAACCGGCTATGCACAGGTGACGCTGT
Source organism: uncultured Ruminococcus sp. (assembly GCA_902772855.1). GTDB lineage: Bacteria > Bacillota > Clostridia > Oscillospirales > Acutalibacteraceae > UBA1213. The sequence continues at coordinate 6,502 of CACYCG010000075.1, read as the reverse complement.
CCATCGACAACAGCGACCGGGCGCTTCATTTTGACGGGGACGAAGTGGCCGTTACCCGGCGGTATTATCGCTCCGGCAACAGCGAATACCTTATCAATAACACGGTCGTGCGGCTGCAGGATATCCATGAGCTGTTTATGGATACCGGCCTCGGGCGGGATGGGTATTCGATGATCGGTCAGGGAAAGATCGACTCCATCGTCGCCACCCGGGGAGAAGACCGGCGGGAGATCTTTGAAGAAGCGGCGGGCATTTCCCGCTTCCGCTATAAAAAAGCGGAAGCCGAGCGCCGATTGGAGAGAACCGAAGAAAATCTGGTCCGGCTGCGGGATATTATCTCTGAACTGGAAGGCCGTGTGGAGCCGCTTCGCATCCAATCGGAAAAAGCCGTTTCCTTTTTAGCCTTTGCCAAAGAAAAGCGGGGGCTGGAGATTGCCCTCTGGCTTCGCACGCTGGATAAAAGCGCAGCGGCGGTGAGGGAACAGGAAGATAAGCTCACGGTGGCCAAGGCCCAGTATGACGAGGTGGAACAGGCGCTTGAGGCCATTCGCCGGGAGGGAGAAGAAGTGTTTTCCCGGCAGGGGACCCTGACAGCGGAAATGGACCAGCTTCGCCGTCAGGCATCCGAAACGGAAGAACGGGCTTCGGCCTGCCGGTCCCGTGCGGCTGTATTGGAGGGGGACATTAAACACCACGTCAGCACTATGGAGCGGATCCGGCGGGAGATCGAATCGGCTTCTCTGTCGGAGCAGGATTCGCTGGCACAGGTGCATACCGGTCAGGCAAAAGCACAGCAGCTTGAGCAGATTCTGACAGGACAAGGAGAACGGGAGCGCCGTCTGACGGAGGAACTGCTGACGCTGAAAACCGACGAAACCGCTTCCGCCGACCGGCTGTCGCAGGTCAATGCGGCATTGGCGGCGCTGACGGCGCAGGTGTCCGATGCAAAAGTGGCGTATATGACCGCTTCCACCTCTATCCGCACCCTGAGCGAACGGATGGAAGTGGTGGATAATACCATCCGGGCCAGGACCTCTCAGATCGAAACGCTGGAGCATATCATCGCCGATTATCGCCAGATGAGCGAAGACTGCGCCGCCTCCATCCTCCGGCTGGAGCAGCAGCAGCAGGAGCTTCAGGAAAAAGTGCAGGCCTCCCGGCAGGCCGGGGCCGATGTGAAAGCAAAGGCGGACAAACTCCGGCTTTCCGCCCAGCAAACGGCGGGACGGGCGGCCATGCTCGAGGACCTCGAAAGAAATTTGGAAGGGTTCGGGCAGAGCGTTAAGACCGTGATGCGGGAAGCCAAAAAAGGAACGCTGTCCGGCATTCACGGGCCGGTGTCCCGAGTGATCAAAACCCCCGAGCAGTACAGCACCGCCATTGAGATCGCTTTGGGAGCGGCCATGCAGAATATTGTCACCACCGATGACAAGGACGCCAAAAACGCCATCGCCTACCTCAAAAAGCATGAGGGCGGCCGGGCGACCTTTTTGCCGCTGTCTACCATCAAAGGGCGGGAACTGACGGAAAAAGGATTATCGGAATGCCCCGGCTTTGTGGGGATTGCTTCCGAGCTTTGCACCTGCGAGGAACAGTACCGGGGCATTCTGCTGAACCTTCTCGGACGCATTGTGGTGGCGGAAAATCTCGACCGGGCGGTGGAGATCGCCCGGCAGTACGGCTACCGGTTTCGGGTGGTCACGCTGGACGGTCAGGTGGTCAACACCGGCGGTTCTCTGACCGGCGGCTCTCTGCATAAAAACACCGGCCTGTTAGGGCGTGCCTCTGAAATTGAAAAATTGAAAGGCGCAGCCCATTCTCTCGAAGAAGAGTCCAAAGAGGCGTATCGGCAGTTCCGGCAGCGGCAGGAGGAATCGGAGGCGCTGGAAACCGAGCTGCAGACTGCCCGCACGGATATAACGATCGCCCAAAGCGATAAAATCAAAATAGACGCCGAGATCCGCAGCCGTCAGAGCGAGCTGGAGAGCACCCGTCAGGCGCTCCTCGAAGCCCGGAAAGAGCGGGAAGACTCGGTGGAAAAAATGGAAGATCTGACCCGTCAGATGGAAGAAGCAAGGGTTTCGATGGATGCCCTGCGCGGGGAGATCTCCGCCAATGAAGAAACGGTGCGTCAGCTCACCGGTTCCAAGGACGAACTCGTGCGCCGGCGGGAAAGCATGGGCGAACAGCTTCAGGAAGCTCGGATTTCCGTGCTGTCCACGCAGAAAGATCTGGAAAGCGTTCGGACGGAGATCGAAAACGCCCGCCTGCGGCAGCAGGGAGCGAAGGAGCAGATCGAGCAGAGCAAACGGGAGATTGAAGACCTGCTGAGGCAGAATGAGGAGATCCGGCAGGAGATCGCATCCCTTGACCGGCAGGATCAGGAACTGAGCGCACAAGCACGTTCTCTGCAGCAGCAGGCAGAGCAGCGCAAAAACGAACGAACCTCTCTGGAAGGGCGCACCACCGAACTGCAGGCGCAGGAACGCACCAAAACCTCTCAGCGGGAACAGATCAGCGGAGAACTGGCCCGTCTGGAAGAGCGGCGCAGCGGGCTGCAGAAGCAGTTTGAGGAGATCAATGCCAAATTGTGGGATGAATATGAACTGACCCGGCGGGAAGCCGAGCTGGAAGCCTCTCCCATTGACGACCCCGGCCGTGCCCAGCGGCGGCTTGGCGAGCTGAAACAAAAGATCCGCTCTTTGGGCAGCGTGAATGTTTCGGCCATTGAAGAATACAAAGAAGTCAAAGCCCGGTATGAATTCATGAGCGTGCAGATCGGCGATGTGGAAAAATCCAAAGCGGAACTGCTGCGGCTTATCGGAGAGCTGACAAAGCAGATGCGGGAGATCTTTATCGACCGGTTCCGGCTGATCAACGACCATTTTTCCCGGACGTTTGTGGACCTGTTCGGCGGCGGCAAGGCGTCCTTGTCCCTGTCCGACCCGGAGAACGTGTTGACGGCGGGGATTGAAATTTCCGTGCAGCCGCCCGGAAAGATCGTGTCGCATATCGAACTGCTCTCCGGTGGGGAAAAGGCGCTGGTGGCGATCGCCCTGTATTTTGCGATCATGAAAGTCAGCCCGGCCCCCTTCTGCGTGATGGATGAGATCGAGGCGGCGCTGGATGACGTCAACGTCACCCGTTTTGCGGAATACCTGCGGCGCATGAACGACAACACGCAGTTTATCTGCATAACCCACCGCCGGGGCACGATGGAAGAAGCCGATGTGCTGTATGGCGTTACCATGCAGGACCAGGGCATTTCCAAGCTGCTGGAACTGAATGCGGGCGAAATTGAACAAAAACTTGGAATCAAGGCATAATGAACGGAGGAAAACAGATGGGTTTTTTTGCAAAGATCAGAGATGGGCTGAAAAAGACCAGAGATGCTCTTTTCGGCAGGATCGACCAGATGCTGAAATCCTTTTCCAAAATCGACGATGAGCTTTTTGAGGAGCTGGAAGAATTGCTGGTGATGGGCGATGTGGGAATGCACACCGCCGAAAAGATCTGCACCGAGCTGAAACAGCGGGTGAAAAACGAGGGTATTACCGACCCGAGGGAAATTCGCCGCCTGCTGGAAGAAGTGATCACCGAAATGCTTCGGGGCGGACAGGAGCTGGATGTCAGCACGAAGCCTTCCGTGATTTTAGTGATTGGCGTCAATGGTGTGGGAAAAACCACGACCATCGGCAAACTGGCCGCCCGCTTCACCCGTCAGGGAAAGCGTGTCACCATGGCCGCCGCCGATACCTTTCGGGCGGCTGCGATTGATCAGCTCGAGATTTGGGCAGAGCGTTCCGGAGCCGATCTGATCAAGCAGGGAGAAGGTTCCGATCCCGCCGCCGTGGTGTTCGATGCCATCTCCTCCGCCAAGGCCCGGGGCAGCGATATTATTATCGCCGATACCGCCGGACGGCTTCATAACAAGAAGAACCTGATGGCGGAGCTGGCGAAGATCAACCGCATTATCGACCGGGAACTTCCCGATGCTTCCAAGGAAGTGCTGCTGGTGCTGGACGCCACCACCGGGCAGAATGCCGTAAACCAGACCAAGGAATTCAAAACCGCCGCCGGGATCACCGGCATTGTGCTCACCAAACTCGACGGCACCGCCAAGGGCGGGGTGGTGCTGGCCATCCGGGAAGAACTGGACGTGCCGGTCAAGTTTATCGGTGTGGGAGAGCAGATCGACGACCTGCAGCCCTTTGATCCGGAAGAGTTTGCCCGGGCGCTGTTTGCCGATGAGGAATCGCTGGCACAGTGGGAAGCCGAGGAAGCACAGCGGGAAAATGCCGAGGAAACGCCCCAGACCCCGGCCCGTCCCTCCACAGCGGACATCTGGGAGCAGATAGATGCCCAAGAAGCGCTGGAGCGGGAGCAGCAGGCCGAGCAGACGCCGGAAGAAGCGGCCGCTTTGGAAGCACAGCGGGCAGAGGAAGAAAGACGCCGCCAGGAAGAACAGAAAAAACGCACCGAGGAGCGCCGCTCCCGGGCGAAAACGAAATACAACTGGAGCACCGAGGCTTCTCCCGAGGAACCGGCCGAGCAGGACGATGAATGGCTGCGCCAGTGGAGAAGCGGGTCGGAATCCACCGAGACCTGAAAAATGGGATAAGAGTTTACGAAAAAGGAAGGATCACATTGTTTTTTGTACTTGCATCGAATAATCCGAAAAAAACTGCGGAATTGCAGCGGATCCTGACCCCGCTGGGCATAACGGTCAAAACAGCGGCCCAACTGGGCATTACGCTCGAAGATGTGGAAGAAACCGGAGAAACCTTCCGGGAAAACGCCGAGCTGAAAGCCCGTGCCGCCATGCAGCGCACCGGCTTTCCGGCGATCGCCGATGACTCCGGGCTGATGGTGGCCGCTTTGGGAGGGCGCCCGGGCGTGTATTCCGCCCGCTACGCTCCTACGGACGAAGCAAAAATTCAAAAACTGCTCGGAGAATTGATGGAAACCGGCAGCAGCGACCGGAGCGCCGAGTTTGTGTGCGAGATCTGCTGCTGTTTCCCGGACGGCCGCACGATGTATGCGCGCGGGGCCTGCCCCGGCACGATCGGCTTTGCCCCCCGGGGAAACGGCGGGTTCGGGTATGACCCCATCTTTTTTGTGGAAGGCAACAAAACCTTTGCGGAATTGTCCGATTCGCAGAAGGACGCCATGAGCCACCGGGGACGGGCGCTGCGGGAATTGAAGCAGCTTCTGATCGCCATGATGAAAGAAACGGAAACACCGAACCAGCAGGAGGAATGACATATGCTGACCAGTAAACAGCGGGCTTTTCTCCGCTCCCTTGCCACAGCGGAGGATACGATCCTTTTTATCGGAAAGGGCGGCATGAGCCAGCCCATCATCAAACAGGCGGACGATGCCCTGAAAGCGAGAGAACTCATCAAGGGCAAGGTGCTTGAAAATGCTGACCTCACCCCCCGGGAGGCGGCCGAAGAGATCGCCGCCCAGACACAAAGCGAGGTGGTGCAGGTGATCGGCTCCAAATTCGTTTTGTTCCGGCGCAATCCGGAAGAGCCGAAAATCGAACTGCCCCGCCCCGCCAAAAAGAAACGATGAGGTGACAGCATGAAAACCGGAATTTTCGGCGGCAGTTTTAACCCGGTGCATCAGGGCCATGTCGATCTGGCGAAAGCCTTTGTGGAAGCACTGCAGCTTGACCGGCTGCTGGTCATTCCCAGCGGGATCCCTCCGCACAAACAGGTGCGCTTTCCCACACCGGGAGAAAAGCGCATGCAAATGTGCCTCCTGGCCTTTGCCGGGGTGCCGCAGGCGGAGGTGCTCGATCTGGAGATCCGCCGGGAAGGGGCCAGCTATACCTGCGAGACCCTGCGGGAACTGCATTTTTTGTATCCGCAGGAGGAATTGTACCTGCTGATGGGCGCGGATATGTTTACCAGTCTCGATAGCTGGCGGGAACCGGAAACGATTTTTCGTTTAGCGGTGCTGTGCGGGATTCCGAGAGATCGGGAAGACGCCGAGACCCTGCGCCGGGCCGCCCGGAAATGGGAAGCACAGGGCGCAAAAACCGTGATTCTGGATGTATCCATCATGGCCGTTTCCTCCACCCTCATCCGACAGCGCATCAGCCGGGGCGAAACCGTTTCCGGCCTCCTCCCCCCTGCAGTGGAAGCCTATGTTTATGAAAATGGATTATATCGTTTATCCCAAACGCAGGCTCCGGCTCAGTGAATAATGGTCTTGTGCGCTGGGTTCTTCTCCTGTCTTTCCTTTGCTGAAGAGGGAGAGGATGTGGAGATGGTTTACTGTCCTGCCCGGAAGCGCCGACTGCGCCGCACCCCAAGGACGCTTCCACCGGGTGCGTCACGCTGCCCGCCGATGGCGGCTTAATGAATAATGAATACTGAATAATGAATAGTGAATAATGGTCTCGTGTTTGAGGTTGTTCTTCTGTTTTCGTTTTTCTGAAGGGCAGCTTCTCGGTATAAAGGGCAGGTTCCTCTCCTCGGGCAGCTCCCCGGCG
>CACYCG010000074.1 GCA_902772855.1 uncultured Ruminococcus sp. | reverse complement strand
TCTGACAGCCTTCTGCAAATAATCCCAGAAATATTTTACACCAACCAGCGTGACGCTGGACCCGGGATTTTCAGGCGTTCTTCTTCTGACAGCCTTCTGCAAATAATCCCAGAGATATTTTACACCAACCAGCGTGACGCTGCACCCGCAGCCGGGGGAGTTCCCCTTTTCAAAACCTGCACCTGAAGGAAACGCCGGCCAGCCGGCGTTTGGGCTCCCCCTCAGCAAAACTCTCCCCCCGAAGAATAACCTGACATACAAGACTCTTACTATATGCCATGAACGCCGCACGCATAAAAAATTGGCTATACCGCAGGAAGTCAGCGGTATAGCCTGAAGGAAAGCGGAAATCAGTACCTGGGGTCCTGTATGTAGCCGATAAACCGGCCTGCGCTGTCATACACAGCGATCCAGGGGTTCGGAAGGGGAGTGAAAATGCTGATGATCGTCCAGAAAAGAGAGAGGATCAGAACGCACACCAGCACCAGCAGAATCCCGTACACCACCTGAATGCAGACAACGATCCCCGTCAGTGCGATCAATAAAAGCGCAGCAGGGAAGAACATACGATCGATCCAATACAGAACAAAGGCGGCTATTTCGGCGGCCAGGATGATCAGGGCGGGGATCACTAAGATCAGATCCAGTTCATTGGGGTGGAAGAACAGATGCACCAGCGTCATGAACACCGCTCCCGCTGCCTGTACTCCCCGTACCACGAGCATGGCAGTTTTCAGTCCCTTTGATTCTGTATTCAGGAAGAACGACACGATCAACAGGATAACACCGATCCCCAGCACGAAGAAACCGATCTTATACAGCGGGGTTTCGTACATATCCCGGATAAATGCGCCATTCAAGGGGGCCATGAGCATTTTGTTAAACATATCTTTTTCGTGTTTGGCTGTCAGCTCGTTGCATAGGTTCATCATTTGCAGGACAAGATTGACGATGGAGAGGATAGAGGCGATAACGGCCAGTGCCATAGAAGCAAAGAAAACGATCTTGTGTTTTACGAAATCCATACTAAAGTTCCTTTCGTATATACAGTTTTTATCGGGGGAAGCCATCCCTTCGATTGCGTCTTTATCATAGCGCCATTTTATACAGATTTTATCGGGGGGAAAAGCCATCTCTTCGATTGCCCCCCTATCATAGCACAATTCGTTTTCGTTTGTAAACACTTTTTTGAGTTTTTGAGGACGGCCCGACCGGACCGGAATAGGGCGCTGCGGCGCAAAAAACCGCTGCTCCCGTCTATCAGACGGAAACAGCGGGGGAACGTACCATATATACTATAGTCATTACATAGCGGAGAGCAGCTTTTCCACGGCCGCCAGACGAACGCACAGGCAGAAGACGTCCATAGCCTTTTCCAGTTCTTCCACCGGGGGATAGGTGGGGGCCAGACGGATGTTGCTGTCTTTGGGGTCTTTGCCGTAGGGATAGGTGGCGCCGGCTCCGGTGAGGATGACACCGGCCTCTTTGCACAGGGAAACGACCCGTTTGGCGCAGCCTTCCGGCACGTCTACGCTGACAAAATAGCCTCCGTTCGGTTCGGTCCAGGAAGCAACGCCGCAGGGGGCCAGCTCCTGCTGCAGACGGCTGAGCACCATGCGGAACCGGGGTTCCAGAATAGCTCTGTGCTTCTGCATATGTGCCATCACGCCTTCTTTGTTTTTGAAGAACAGCACATGGCGCTCCATGTTGAGCTTATCGAATCCGATGGTCTGATATTTGTACCGGCGGGTCAGCAGCTCAAGGTTATTCTTGCTGGCGGCCACAGCGGCAATCCCGGCGCCGGGGAAGGTGATCTTGGAGGTGGAGCAGAACTCAAACACCAGATCTTCATTCCCGGTTTTCTTCACTTCGTCAAAGATATTCAGAAGCCGGTCGGGGGTGTCGGTGATGTTGTGGATAATGTAGGCGTTGTCCCACATAATGCGGAAATCCTTTGCGGCGGGCTTCAAAGCGGCAACCCGGCGCACGGTCTCGTCCGAGTAGGTGATGCCCTGCGGGTTGGAGTATTTCGGGGTGCACCAGATGCCCTTGATGGAGCTGTCCTGAGACACTAAGGCTTCCACCATATCCATATCCGGCCCTTCGGGGGTCATGGGAACGGGGATCATGTCAATGCCGAAATATTCCGTGATGCCAAAATGCCGGTCATAGCCCGGAGCGGGGCAGAGGAACTTAATGGCGCCCTGCTGGTTCCAGGGCTTTTCGCCGGCGCCCTGCTCCATGAGGCAGGCGATGGTGTCAAACATCATATTCAGGCTGGAATTGCCGCCCACGAAGATGTTTTCCGGATCCACGTCCATGATGGAGGCCAGCAGCACCCGCGCGGAGATCGTTCCCGCTAAATTGCCGTAATTACGGATATCCGGACAATCCTCGGAATGGAAATCGGACGCAGCGCATAGGGTATCCAGCATACCGCCGGACAGCGCTAACTGCTCAGCACCCGGCTTGCCTCTTGCCATGTTCAGGGAAAGTCCCAATGCCTGAAACTCGGCGTATTGTCTGGAAAGGGTCTCATGCTCGGCGGTGAGCCGGGCTTTGTCCATCTGCGCATAATTGGCCATATCAAAATCCTCCATACGAAAAATGAATCTCGGATATCATGCAAAAATCTGCAAAACACCTTCATTATTCTACTCTACTTCCTTTGAAAATGCAAGTTTTATTTTGATTTCCTGCAAAATCTTCCGTTTTATAAAATATCCCCCAAAAGAATCCTGTTTTTTTGTATGCTATTCCGATTTCTGCCCGGCCAAAAAGAAAAAGAGCTTCTGAAAAAGGGTGCCGGCGCATACGCTGACAAGAGGAGGGACGCCTATGAAAACAGAAAAGCTCCTGCTGCTGCTGCTGCCGTTTTGTCTGACGGGCTGTTCGTCCCATCCTGCGGGACCGGAAACAGCGGCGGAAGAACTGAGGGCCTATGTGTGGGAAACATCTTCTGAAAAGGGGGAGGGACGGCTCTGGCTGGATGGAACCGATTTTTCTTACATTATATATACGCCGGAAGGGGAAGAAGAGACTCTCCTGAGCGGATGTTATGAAGCGGATGAAAAAACGCTCCTGCTGCACACAGAGCAGACAGGGCTGCTTTCCATGACCTACTCCCTGCAGGGGGAGCACCTTCTGTTGACGTGGGAAGGGCAGGCGTTTCGGCTGAACAAACCGGAGTCATCGGCCCCGGAGGAACTTCCAGAAGGGCTGAGGAACTGAAGCCTCCAGCCTCTGCACGAAACCACCAAAAAACAATGGGGAAATTTGGTGATAGGGACGAACGAAAAATGAAGGAAAGGCGTTTCAATTCCGAAAAGAAAATGGTATAATAGGGTATAACTTCAGCTATGCCTTCGGGCAAAAATCAAGGCTGAAAAATTGAAGTAAAGGAGAGTTTGTATGAAAGCGAAGCGAATTTCCAAACGTGTGATCGCTGTCGTGCTCGCCATGATGATGGTTGCAGCCTGCTTTGTCGTGTCCCTGTCCGTAACGGCTGTGGAAGACAACAAAGTGGTGTTCCATTATCTGCGTGAAGACGGCGATTACAGCACATGGGCTATGTGGGTCTGGGAAAGAGACGGCGCCGGCGCAGAGCATTCGTTCGACACCGACAGCGAGGGCAAGTTCATCGTAGATGAAAACGGTGCCCAACTGACCATTCCCGTAGCAGCAGAATCTGAAAAGGACATCGGATTCATCGTCAAAACAGCCGGCGGCTGGGTTGACGGCACCCTGAAGGATCCTGACGGTGCAGACGACCGTTATGCCTCCATGAAGGGCTACCACTCCGGCACCGTAAATGTCTACCTCAAGAGCGGCAAATTTGATTTTGTCATCGACTGCAGTGAGGCAGACATGGACCTCCTGGTTCTGAGCGCTGTGGCCAATGATACCCTCAACGGCGTAAATGTTCAGCTCACCAAAACCCCCGGCACGGACAATCCTGTCACAGCGGCTGATTTTGCACTGGCGGATGTTTCCGGTAATGCTGTGGAGATCAATGACGTGACCGTCAACGGCCCCATTGTGATCCTGAATACCTCCCCGCTGGATGTCAGCACTTCCTATGTGCTGAGCTTCCGCGGCGACGATGTGCAGGTGACCATGCCTGACATCTACTCCACCGATGATTTTGAAGCGGCAAACACCTACGAGGGCGACGATCTGGGCGCCATCGTAAAAGACGGAAAGACCTATTTCCGTGTATGGGCTCCGACCGCCACCGCTATGGACGTCAACTTCTATGAAGCTGGCGACGGCGACAACCTGATCGGCACCTTCGCTATGACCGCCTCCGAAAAAGGCACCTGGACCTATGAAGCGGATACCGACCTGAACGGCACCTACTACACCTACAGCGTTCACTTCGGTTCTGTCGTGGATAAGGACATTGTTGACCCCTATGCCCGCACCGTTGGCGTCAACGGTCAGAGAGGCATGGTTCTGGATCTGGACACCACCGATCCGGAAGGCTGGGACAGCGATTCCAGACACACCTATCAGAACCTGACCGACATGGAGATCTATGAAGTCCATGTCAGAGATTTCTCCGTTGCCGAAAACAGCGGCATCCAGAACAAGGGCAAATATCTTGCCTTCACAGAGAGAGGCACCAAGACCACCGATACCGGCGTCCTGTCCGGTGTGGATCATCTGGTAGACCTGGGCGTTACCTCTGTGCACATTCTTCCTTCCTACGATTACGGCTCCGTAGATGAGTCCAAGCTCGATGAGCCGCAGTTCAACTGGGGCTATGACCCGGTCAACTACAATGCTCCCGAAGGCTCCTACTCCACCGATCCCTACAAGGGCGAAGTGAGAGTGAACGAGTACAAGCAGATGGTGAAGGGCCTGCATGATGCCGGTCTGGGCGTCATCATGGACGTTGTGTACAACCACACCTACTCCACCAGCTTCTGCATGAACCGTCTGGTTCCCGGTTATGTCTATCGCCCCGGCTCCAATGCTTCCGGCTGCGGCAACGACGTGGCTTCCGAGCGTTCTATGATGAGAAAGTTCATCGTGGATTCCGTGAAGTACTGGGCAGAAGAATACCACCTCGACGGCTTCCGGTTCGACCTGATGGGTCTGATCGACGTGGACACCATGAACGCTGTCCGTGAAGCGGTCGATAGCGTGGATTCCACCATCATCATCTACGGCGAAGGCTGGACCATGAACTCCAAGATCACCAAGGACGTTCAGATGGCTAACCAGAGCAACGCCAAACTGACCCCCCGCATCGCTTACTTCAGCGACAACATCCGCAACGCTGTCAAAGGCGGCGACTTCGGCGGCGCACAGCCCGGCTATGTACAGGATCAGCCGATCGGCTACAAAGACATCGTGACCACCTCCATGTATTCCAAGGGCTGGTCCACCAGTCCCGAGCAGACCATCAACTATGCAGACTGCCATGATAATCTGACCCTCTGGGATAAGATCACCATGTTTGCTCCCGACGGAGAAGCCGAAGAAGTGACCATCCGCCGGAACCTCCTGGCTGCTACCATTATCCACACCGCACAGGGCATCCCCTTCATGATGAGCGGCGAGGAATTCCTCCGCACCAAGGGCGGCGACGAAAACAGCTACAAGTCTCCCGACTCCGTCAACCAGCTCGATTACTCCAGAGTGTCCACCTACAGCAACGCTTATGCGTACTACAAAGACCTGATTGCCCTGCGGAAAGCGCACCCGGCCTTCCGGATGACCACCGCAGAAGATGTGGCCGATCACTTTGTCAACCTGACCAAAGAAGAACCCTACAAGGGCACAGACTATAAGGGCATCGCCTGCTATCAGCTCAAGGATGTCAAGGGCGTCAACGATGAATCTGCCGAACAGATCCTCGTCTTCTTCAACCCCTACACCGAGATGAAAGAAGTCGCTCTGCCGGAAGGCACCTGGAAGGTCTATGCCAACGATGCGACGATCCGCACCACTCCCTTTGCTTCTGTCACCGGCACCCTTAAGGTCGGCGCTCTGTCCGCCGCCATCCTGATGGTTTCCGACGATGAAGTGAAGCCTCTCACCGATCCGAAACCCGATCCGGAACCCGTTCCGGAACCCGTTCCGAAACCCGTTCCGGAACCCGTTCCGGAACCCGTTCCGGAACCGAAACCCGTTCCGGAACCGAAACCCGATTCCGATCCGGAACCGACCCCCTATGTGCCCGGCGGCGATACGCCCGACACTCCCTCCATCCCGACTACCGGCGATACCGCTATGATGGTCGTGGTGATGGTCATTCTGGCCTCTGCTGCTGCTTTCTCGGCAGTCATGGTGTACAGAAGAAGAAAAGCACATAGATAATAGTCTGCGAAAGCGGCATTTCAGCCCCCGGCGGTTTTCCGCCGGGGGTTTTTATGGGTGAAAAAATGGATAAAAAACCAAAGGGAAATAGTGGGATTTTACTGCATAGGGCTGAAATTTCAAAATATCGTGTACGATGGCCCGGAAGTATGGTATAATAAAGTACTAAAAGATTTAGTATGAAAAAAGAGGGATTCAGGATGTCGAAAAGAGAAAATTTGAGGAATATTGCCATTATTGCTCACGTTGACCACGGCAAGACCACCCTGGTGGACCAGCTCTTGCTGCAAAGCGGCATTTTCCGCAGCAACGAAACGGTGGCGGAGCGGGTGATGGACTCCAACGATCTGGAAAGGGAAAGAGGCATCACCATTCTTTCCAAGAATACGGCGGTCATGTATCGTGACACAAAGATCAATATTGTGGACACCCCCGGCCATGCGGATTTCGGAGGAGAAGTGGAACGCATCCTGATGATGGTGGACGGCGTGCTGCTGCTGGTAGATGCCTTTGAAGGCTGTATGCCCCAGACCCGGTTCGTGCTGAAAAAAGCGCTCGGCCTCGGGAAAAAGCCGCTGGTGGTCGTCAATAAGATCGATCGCCCCGGTGCTCGTCCGGAAGAAGTCGTGGATGAGGTGCTGGATCTGTTCATCGAGCTGGGCGCTGATGATGAGCAGTTAGAGTTTCCGGTGGTGTATGCTTCCGGGCGGGACGGCTACGCCACCCTCGACCCCCACACCCCCGGCACCGATATGCAGCCCCTGTTTGAAAAGATCTTAGAAGTCATTCCCGCCCCGGAAGGCGACCCGGACGGTCCGCTGCAGCTCCTGTTTTCCAATGTGGATTACGACGATTATGTCGGGCGCATCGGCATCGGACGGGTTGAACGAGGCAGCGTGCGGGTTGGGCAGAACGTTATGCTGTGCCACAATGACGGCACCTGCAAAAATGCCCGCATTACGAAACTGTATCAGTTTGAAGGCCTGCGCCGGGTGGACGCCGCAAAAGCATCTTTGGGCGATATCGTTGCGGTATCCGGCATCACCGATCTGAACATTGGCGAAACCGCCTGTGACGTGGAGCATCCCGAGCCGCTTCCCTTTGTCAAGATCGACGAACCGACCGTTTCCATGCTGTTCATGGTCAATAACAGCCCCTTTGCCGGCCGGGAGGGAAAATACGTCACTTCCCGGAATATCCGGGACCGCCTGTTCAAGGAAGTGGAAACCAATGTGGCCATGCGGGTGGAGGAAACGGATTCTGCGGATACGTTCAAGGTATCCGGAAGAGGGGAGCTGCACCTTTCGATCCTGATCGAAACCATGCGGCGGCAGAATTACGAATTTCAGGTATCCCGCCCGAAGGTCATTATGAAGGAAGAAAACGGCGTGCTGATGGAGCCGATGGAGTTTTTGGTCATCGAAGTGCCGGACACCTATGTCGGCCCCGTGATGGAAAAATTGGGAAGCCGCAAGGCGGAACTGATCAATATGACGGTGAAGGAATCCGGGGTCACGCAGATCGAATTCCGCATTCCGGCCCGGGGGCTGATGGGCTACCGGCCCGAATTCCTGACCGATACCAACGGAAACGGCATTATGAACCATGTCTTCGACGGGTATGAACCGTATAAGGGTGAGATCGTCAGCCGCACGCAGGGTTCGCTGATCGCTCATGAAACCGGCGCTTCCACCGGCTACGGCCTGTTTGCCGCACAGGAGCGGGGAAGGCTGTTCATCGGGCCGGGCGTGGAGGTGTACGAAGGCATGATCGTCGGCTCCAATCCCAAAAACGAAGATATGACGGTCAACGTCTGCAAAAAGAAGCATATCACCAACACCCGGGCTGCCGGTTCCGATGAGGCGCTGAAACTCACCCCGCCCACCATCCTCAGCCTGGAGCAGTC
>CACYCG010000073.1 GCA_902772855.1 uncultured Ruminococcus sp. | reverse complement strand
CCCTTGGGGTGCTGGACCCGGGTTTTTCAGGCGTCCTTCTTCTGACAGCCTTCTGCAAATAATCCCAGAAATATTTTACACCAACGAAAAAAGGGGTATCCCCCGGCCCTTCCTGAAAACGGGCACTTCAAGAGAAAGAGGAACAGCTGCGTCAAACCCGCCGCATAGAAGTATTTTTCACCATTCATTACGCTCTCCTTGTGCCGAGTCAGGCGGCGTTTTTGGACAGTAAACCAACTCCGCAGCCGTCCCCTTCATCACCGCAGTAAAACAGGAGAAGAGGGCGGCCTTCCGTATTTCTGACAGCTAACGCCTGCCATTTTATTAACAATTTATTAACAAATACCCCCGTCAATTCCGATATAATGAAAAGGATACGAACCGCCCGAAGGGGGCCATAAGCCGAAAGGAGGGGCCGATATGCTGCGGGATCAGCCGATCCTGAATGTTTTTCTGCTGGATGTCCTGCTGTGTGCCGTCTGGCATTACGGCACGTTTTATATATGCATCACTCTCCCCGGATCGTTTTTCGACCCCGCCAAAAAGATGTACCTTCCCCATGCCTGGGAACATAACGGCCGGTTTTACAGCGACGTTCTGAAAATCAACCGCTGGAAAGACCTTTTGCCGCAGCACATCGGAAAGGACGGTTTTTCCAAAGACCATCTGGACGACGTTTCGCTGGACTATCTGGATGAGTTCATTATGGAGACCTGCCGGGCGGAATGGAACCACACCGCCAACTGCCTGTTTGCGGTGGTGCTCATAGCGCTCAACGGGCTGTCGATGGCGCTGGTGCTCACGTTTTTGCTGCTGCTGGGCAATCTGCCCTTTGCGCTGATCCAGCGCTATAACCGTTTCCGCCTGCAGCGGCTGCGGAATGCGATCAAGCGGAAAATGGACCGGGCCGCCCGGAAGAGGGCCGCTTCTGCCGAATGCGAACAATAAGGAAGGATCACTATGGATTGGTTTTTTACTGACACGCCTGCCTCCCCCGGAGAGCATCGGCTGATCACAGGGGAAGACGCCGCCCACATCACCCGCTCCCTGCGCATGGCTGTCGGGGAGGTGCTGACGCTTTGCGACCCCGAAGGGCGGGAGCATCTGTGCCTGATCGAGCACATCTCCCCGGAAGGGGTTTTCGTGCGGGTGGCTTCTTCGGAAGAATGTCTGCACGAAGCGTCCATTGACCTGACGCTTTGCTTTGCCCTGACCAAAGGGGACAAGCCGGAAACCGTCATTCAAAAAACCGTGGAACTGGGCGTCAGGCGCCTGATCCCGTTTTTATCGGACCGCTGCGTTTGCCGGCCCGACCCGAAAAGCGCCCTGAAAAAGCACGAGCGCTACCAAAAAATCGCACGGCAGGCCGCCATGCAGTCCCGCCGGGGCATTATCCCCCCCGTGGAGCCGCTTTGCACTTTGCAGGAGCTGACCGGGCGGTTCGGGGAATTCGACAAGGTGCTGTTCTGCTATGAAGGCGGAGGGAAGCCGCTGCGGGAGCTGATGGCCCCGCAGGACAAAACCATCGCCGTTCTCATCGGCCCCGAAGGAGGATTTGAAGAGCGGGAAGCCGAGCTGATCCTGTCATCCGGCGCCTCGGCCGCCACCCTTGGCAAACGCATCCTGCGGGCAGAAACCGCCCCCTTGGCCGCCGCCGCTGCCATTATGTTCCACACCGGAAACTTAGAATAAAAAGGAGACAACAATATGATCGGAATTATCGGAGCACTCGACATCGAAGTTCAGGGACTTATCGCCAACATGAAAGACCCGAAAGAAACCGTCATCAGCACGATCGCTTTTGTCAGCGGGACCATCGAAGGGGTCCCCTGCGTGGTGGCCCGCTGCGGTATCGGAAAGGTCAATGCCGCCCTGTGCGCGCAGACGATGATCCTTTCTTTTCACCCCTGCCTCATCATCAACACCGGCATCGCCGGGGGCACTTCGGACAAGACCCGCATCGGCACACTGGTGACAGCGGATCGGCTGGTCCAGCATGACATGGACACGACCATTCTCGGCGACGAAGTGGGAACGATTTTTTTAGCGCAGGAACAGCGCATCTATTTCCCCTGCTGCGAGGAACTCAACCGCCGCCTGACCGAAGCGGCGCAAGAAGACGGCATCACCAATCTTGTCTGCGGGACCATCGCCACAGGGGACCGGTTTATCGGTTCGTTTGAGGACCGCAGGACCCTGTTTGAGCGCTTCGGCGCCGTGGCCTGCGAAATGGAAGGGGGCAGCATCGCTCAGGTGTGCTTCATCAACGGCGTCCCCTTCACCGTGCTGCGCTCCATTTCCGACGACAGCTCCGGCGACAGCGGGGTGGAATACGCCACCTTCTCCCGCAGCGCCGCTCAGATGGCGGTGCGGCTGCTGATGACGTTTTTAGACCGTCTGGACCCGGAAGACCCGCTCCTGTCCCGCCCCTGACCCCAACAAAAAACAGGCAGCCCGTTTTATCCGGCGGGCTGCCTGCTTTTTATTTGTTTTGGGAAGAAGCCATGCTGTCGAAAGCGTCACAGCAGATTGCGGGATATCTTCAGCGGGCGGGTCATGCTGCGCTTGAGGAAGTACAGCCCGCCGACAGCGGCGATAGCCGCCGCCCCCGCCGCTATTTCGATCAGAATGGAGGTCAGGAAGCCCCCGTCCAGAAAGCATTCATTAGTCGCCCGGATCGCTTCCGTCACGGCGATCCCGCCCCCGTCCCGTTCAATCTGGATGGACATCGCCGCCACCAGCGCCGCATATTCCGCCGCCGCAAACGCCAGCAGGGAGATCAGAGCGGTCAGTACAGCGCTTTTCCGGGTCGCCCGCTGCCCGCAGACCACAAAGCCGGAAAAAGAGAACACGGCGATCAGGCAGCTCCACAGCCCGAACAAAGCGCCGAACTGATACAGCAGCACATACAGCGAAGCGCCCAGCGCCGCCCCGAACAAAGCCCCCGCCAGTCCGGCCGGAAGATGCTGCTGCTTTTTTTCAAAAGCGTCCCGTCTTTTTTCGTACTGGAGCTGTTTTTTATGCAGGCATTTGGCGCACATGGGCACGATGCCGGTCCCGACAACGTACAGCCCGGTTTCAAAGCTGCCCGAGCAGACCGCACAGATTGGCGCCAGCGCCCCGCTTTTGCACAGCGTTGTAAAAAACCGGACGGTTTCCCGCAGGCTTTCCCGGTCGATGTCGGAATCAATAGTCATTTTTACGGTCACAAACACCCGGCGGTCCTTCCACCCGATGCGTCCGATAAAATCTTTATGATGGGAAGAAAAATCCGAAAGCATTTTCAGCAGTTCCGGCAGGTTCTCCGCAGAAGCCCTCAGCACAAAGGAATATTTGCCGCCCGGTTCGTCAAACGCCACCACCGTGTGAAATCCTTCAAGTGTATTGAAGGCTTCTTTTGTTTTCGCATGATACCGATAGCCCACCGTGATGATAAACTCCTGAAACTCCCCCTCAGTCATCCAAACGTCACCATCCTTCCGTGGTTATTGCACACTGAGACTGATTATACTACATTTTTTTACAAATTACAATTGGTAATTAGCCATGACCAGGGAAATCAACATTCTTGAAAAGAAGCCAGCGCCGGCTTTGTCTCCCGAGATTATCAGCCATATTCTGCTGTTAAAAGTCTTGCAAAGGAGGGAAAAGTTTCGGTCCAGCCTTTTCAAAGGCTGGCAGAGTCCAGAGACGGAGTCTCT
>CACYCG010000072.1 GCA_902772855.1 uncultured Ruminococcus sp. | reverse complement strand
ATCACCTTTGTCAAGGGAACGGTGGTCCGGTCAAGGGATCTCGGACGCTTTTCAGACCCGATCCTTCTGCCTTCCTATGAGGAGCTTCTGAAAGATAAGCTGAATTATGCCCGCAGCTTTTATGTGCAGTACTGCAACGCAGATGCTTTTTCCGGGAAGGTGTTGGCAGAGCCGTACCCGGGCGGAGAGTATGTCGTGCAGAACCCCATGTCCTACCCGCTGACGCAGGAAGAGATGGACCGGGTATATGCCCTTCCCTATATGCGGCGGGCGCATCCCTCCTACGAGGCCGTGGGCGGGGTCGATGCCATTCAGGAAGTGAAGTTCAGCCTGATCAGCAACCGTGGGTGTTTCGGCGGCTGCAGCTTCTGTGCGCTGACCTTTCATCAGGGCCGCATTATTCAGACAAGAAGCCACGAATCCATTTTAGCAGAAGCCCGCCTGATGCTGAAAGACCCGGATTTCAAGGGGTATATCCATGACGTAGGGGGGCCTACAGCCAATTTCCGGGCGCCTGCCTGTCAGAAGCAGTTGAAAAGCGGCGTTTGTCCTCACCGACAATGCCTTTTCCCGCAGCCCTGTCCCAATCTGCGGGTGGACCATTCGGATTATCTGTCCCTGCTGCGAAAACTCCGGGCGCTTCCGGGGGTTAAAAAGGTGTTTATCCGTTCCGGCATCCGCTTTGATTATCTGATGGCGGACCCCGACGATACGTTTTTCCGGGAGATGTGCGAACATCATATCAGCGGTCAGCTCAAAGTGGCGCCGGAGCATATCTGCGATACGGTCCTGCAGACCCTCGGAAAACCGAGAAATCAGGTGTATGAAGCCTTCTGCCGGAAATACGCCGCCATCAACAAAAAGTTAGGGAAACCGCAGTATTTAGTGCCGTACCTCATGTCCTCCCACCCCGGTTCCACCCTGAAAGAAGCGATCGCTTTAGCGGAATATCTGCGGGATCATCACCTCAGCCCGGAGCAGGTGCAGGATTTTTACCCCACCCCCTCCACCATTTCGACCTGTATGTATTACACCGGCGTAGATCCCCGCACCATGAAGCCGGTGTTCGTGGAGCATGACCCGCACGGCAAGGCGATGCAGCGGGCGCTGATCCAGTATAAAAATCCAAAGAACTATGAGCTGGTGAGAGAAGCGCTGATCAAAGCGCACCGGGAGGATCTGATCGGCTATGAAAGCAAATGTCTGATCCGCCCCCGCAGCCGCGCGGCTTCTCCCAAAGGGGAGGGAAAGGGAAGCTATGGCGTATCGTTCGATACCTACGACCGCATCCAGCAGGCCCATGCGTCTTCTTCCAAGGATCTTCCCCGAAAAAAACGGAAAAAATAGGCGTATGTCCGGGGAGTATCAAATTATTAGCAATTTGTAAAATCCAAGGGGGAGAATTGAATTTGAGAGGGAAATATGGTACAATAACAGCAAGATGACGATCGTCATCAGAAAGAGAGGTGTATTTGTATGCTGAAAATATGGTTGGCGGTGATCGTGATTGCCTGTATCATGGAAATGGCAACGCAGCTTCAGCTGGTGTCTGTGTGGGCAGCAGTAGGGGGGATAGCCGCTCTGGTGGCCGACGTGTTCGGAGCAGACCAGACGACGCAGATCCTGATTTTCTTTGCTGTCACATTTATCCTGCTTGCACTTACACGACCATTTGTTCACAGGCTGACGAAAAACATCAAGCGAACGCCCACGAATGCCGACAGGAACATCGGCAAGACCGCAGAAGTCACGAAAATCGTGGACGCATCAGCCGGAGCCATACGGGTGAAAGTCGCAGGGGATGACTGGTCTGCTGTGACCGTGGACAATTCCGCTCCCTCCGTTGGTTCCTTTGTCCGAATCGAGAACATCGAAGGCGCTAAACTGATCGTATCCCCGCTGGTTTAATGCTCCTTTGAAGGAAGAAAGTTGAGGTAAGGTTATGTCACCTGGAGTAATTGCTCTTATCATTATTGGCGTCATTGTGTTTTTTATCATCATCCGGAACATCAATGTAGTTCCGCAGTCCAATGCGTATGTCATCGAGCGCTTTGGCACGTTTTACAAGATCTGGGGCAACGGCATCCATGTCAAGGTCCCGTTCATGGATCGTGTAGCCAGAAAGGTATCGCTGAAGGAACAGGTCGTTGACTTTGAGCCGCAGTCCGTTATCACCCGTGATAACGTTTCCATGAAGATCGACACCGTGGTCTATTTCCAGATCACCGACCCGAAGCTGTACACCTACGGCGTGGAAAATCCCATCATGGCGATCGAAACGCTTTGCGCCACGACCCTTCGGAATATCATTGGTGAGCTGGAACTGGACAATACGCTCACTTCCCGTGATAACATCAACTCCCGCATCCGGGAGATCCTGGACGATGCCACCGACCCCTGGGGCATCAAAGTGAAGCGTGTGGAGCTGAAAAACATTCTCCCGCCCCGTGAGATCCAGGCGGCGATGGAGAAGCAGATGAAAGCCGAGCGGGAAAGACGTGCCCGCATTCTGGACGCAGAAGGCGAAAAGACCAGCCAGATCTTAGTAGCAGAAGGCCACAAGGAAGCCGCCATTCTCCGTGCGGATGCTATCCGTGAAACCAAGATCCGGGAAGCGCAGGGCGAAGCGGAAGCAATCTTGGCTGTGCAGAAGGCGTTGGCGGACAGCTTGCAGATGCTGAATGCCGCTGCACCGTCCGATCGGGTCATCGCCCTCAAGAGTCTGGAGGCTCTTGCAAAAGTGGCGGATGGCCGTGCTACCAAAATCATTATCCCCTCCGACATCCAGTCCCTCGGCAGTCTGGCAACGGCGCTGAAGGAACTGGTGGTGGAAGGAGAGCTTGACCGCACAGCGCCTCAGCCGAAAGCGGCTGCGGTTCCGGAAGTTCCGGTCGTTTCCCCTGCATCGGTCACGTTTGCGGACGTGGCGGATGCTCCGGCGCAGATGCAGGCCAGAGTCAATCAGTTTGCGGCGAATGCTCCCCGTCACCTTGCTCCCCCGCAAGGGTAAGAGGAAGGGATTGCCCTTCCGGGAAACGCCTGCCGCCTGCGGCGCAGGGCTTCT
>CACYCG010000071.1 GCA_902772855.1 uncultured Ruminococcus sp. | reverse complement strand
TTTTTCTCACAACTCGCATTTTTGATTTATCTTAAATTTAAATAGACCTTCCTTAATTTTAAATATGCACAAAAAATAGAGAGGCAGTTTTTACCACCTCTCAGGATGAGAAGACAATATTATAAAAACTATCTTCTCATATCTATTCACATATTCAATATTATATATTATAATTTATTTAGTGGAACCTACTGGCTATAATATAAGGAGACTAATTTCACAATTCTTACAATTGTAAACATTTTTTGTCTAATATTTATAAAATAAAGAGTCTAATTAATTAGACTCTTTATCTATATATTAGTATTTAATTTGTAAGCGTCAAATCCCCAACGTCTTTCTTTCTTCGTAGTATGACTTCCTGCCGCACGGATTGTAGTGCATATATGGATAAACCACTCTTGACCTTGAAATTATAAGTCGTTTTCCCTTTATTTCCTTTGTATACACACCACACACTCCACATGCCTTGGGTGGGTAGCGTGAATAAAAATGCCGTTATCTGCGCTGCCCGCACGACCCTCGGCGTCGGGAATATGACGTTGAACACAATCAGAAGATCCGTTAATCCTCACGTTGTTCAGCTTTGTAAATTCCCCAACCGGCAAACATCTCAGGAATGGAGAATACGTCTTTTCCGTCTGTATCAACACGTTCTGAACTACCGGGATGCTCCTGTGAAAAGGTATCCCAGGCAGTCACGATATGTCCTGATTTGGCAATTTCGTGATCTGCCATGAAATCGATGTATTTGATAATGTTCCTGCTGAAAATGGTTGTTACATTATATTTGCCGAACACTATCTCATCATTTGATTCATGACAGCCGAAGCCGAATGAACACAGCCCGTCATTTATTACCAAATCGCCGATACGAAGAAGAATCGTCAAAGCTTCTTCTTTTGAACAGCCGTCAATATAATAAACATCCTTATGCAGTTTTTCCACGACACCCGGCCGAATCTCTTTCTCGTCGTACTGTTTAGAGGGTAACTCAAGGATGAAAAAAAGCGGCTCTTCGTGAATGCAGATAAAATGTTCCATTACTGCCTTTATTTTATCTGCTGATATGTTTGCGATTATCTGATTCTCCATCAGCATGTATTCCTCGAAAAGCCTCTCGGGAAATGGGACTTTACATCCGGTTCTGAGCACAAGCATTGTTCTCAACCTCCTTTTTATAATCTATTCTGTAGTCTCAACTCAGGCTCGAGTGATCAATACCACCGTCTCCACATGCCCCGTCCTCGGGAACATATCCACGGGAATGGCTTTCTGAACGAGGAAGCCGGTCTCGGCGAAGGCGGAAAGGTCACGGGCGAGGGTGGCGGGGTCGCAGGAAACGTACACCACCCGGGAGGGAGCCATGCCGGCCACCGTTTTGATCAGCTCCGGCGTACAGCCCTTCCGGGGCGGGTCAAGGATCACGCAGTCGGGGCGAAGTCCCTCCTGCAGCAGCTTCTGCGCCGCCTGTGCCGCATCTGCACACCAGAACTCGGCGTTTTCAATGCCGTTGCGCCCGGCGTTTTTGTTCGCATTTTCCACCGCCTGCGCCACCACTTCCACCCCGATCAGCTTTTTCACCCGGTTCGCCATCGTCAGCCCGATCGTTCCTGTGCCGCAGTACAGGTCCAGCAGCGTTTCCTGCGGCTGCAAAGCGGCCAGCTCCCCGACCAGCCCGTACAGCACCTCCGCCTGGTCCCGGTTCACCTGATAAAACGACAGCGGCGAAACCGCAAATCTCAGGCCGCAGAGTTCATCTTCGATCCACTCCCGGCCCCACAGCACCCGGTTTTTCTTTCCGACGATCACGTTCGTTTTTTCCCGGTTGACGTTGAGCACCACCGATTTAAGCGCCGGCAGCTCCTTCCGCAGCAGGCTCGTCAGCCGTTCTTCTCCGGGAAAGCGCTCGCCGTTAGCCACCAGGCAAACCATCAATTCATTCGTTTTCATCGCATGACGCAGATACAAATGCCGCAGCAGGCCGCTGTGGGTCTTTTCGTCATATACGCTGACGTTTTCCGCCTGCGCCCAGGAAAGCACGGCCTCCCTCGCCTTTGCAAATGCGGGCGATTCCAGCCGGCAGGTCTCCAGCGGGATCACCCGGTGGCTGCGGGGCGCAAAAAAGCCCGCCCGGATCTTCCCTTCTGCATCCCGCATGAAGGGAAGCTGCGCCTTGTTCCGGTAGCCGTCCGGCGTTTTAGCCCCGACAATGGGAGCGATCCTTCTTTCGTCTACCCCGCCGATACGCATCAGCGCATCCGTTACCCGCTTTTGTTTACAGGCCAATTCCTCTTCATAACGGATATGCCGAAAAAGGCAGCCGCCGCATTTCCCGAAGCCGGGACAATCCGGCTCTATCCGGCCCGCCGCCGGGGACAGCAGCTCTTCCACCCGTCCATAGGCGTACCGTTTTTCTCCCTTGACGATCCGCACCTTCACCCGGTCCCCGACCGCCGTTCCCGGAACAAACACCGCCATCCCGTCCGCCCGGCCAATGCCGCTCCCTTCAGTGGTGTAATCCTCTATCTCCATGATATAGAACGTGTTTTTCTGCAGCACGTTTTCCACTCCTTTTCCCTTTTCGTGCCGGTTGGCGCCGGGAAGATCCTGTTTCTCCCTTTTGCAGCAAAGCGCCTCCCTTGCAACAGGGAAGCGCCGCTGAAAGAAGTCATCCGGCCAAACGGGGCGCAGCTTTATCCGCAGCTCACCCGCACCCGCACCGTGCCGGTTTTTTCATTTCGCAGGATCCGCAGATGATCCCGCTGGATCTGCCGTTCCGCCGGCAGCAGAAGATTGGCCTGGTCGATATAATAATAAAACTTATAAGGCGACTGATAAAACAGCCTTTCCACCGTGTCCTGATACGCCAGCCGATTGGAAATGATCAGCGGCAGAAACTCATGGCCCGCCTTGACCCGATTGACGATATAATCGATCATATACTGGTCCATGTCGCCGCCCAGACTGCTGACGGTAATGCCCTCCACCGTGTAATAATTCATCGCACTGGCACGGCATTCCGGCAAAAAGAGATTGGCTTTTTCCATCGTTCCCTCCGCCGGAAGAAGGGGATAGATCTGGTGATCGATCTGCATGGCCTGGGTGGTCAGGTTGAAATACTCGTGGCTGACGGCGTCCTCACCGTCGTCCCAGGTGGCATCGAGCTGATACCAGCTTCCGTTGATCTTCACCAGATTCCACATATGCTCCACATCGCCCGCCGTTCCCCGGATGGTCCGACAGGAAAACCCCGCCTTCGTCAGCAGAAGCTGCATGGCTTTGGAATAGCCTTCGCACACCGCTTCCCCGTACACGATCGCTCCGTAAGCGGAAAAATACTCCCAGCCGTCCTGATTAGACGTCACCGACGTATTGTACCGGCATTCGGAGAGCAGCCGGTCGTGGATATATTTTTCTTTATCATAGTAGCTTTCCTTGCGGCTGACGCCCCGCAGATAACTTTCTATCTTCTCCGTCATTTCCTGTGAGCAGGATGCGCACCGGGAGGCAGACACCGCCGAATAACATTCCACCAGCGTATCCTCCCCGGAATAGGCGTAGCCGAACAAGTTCTCCAGCCAGAACACCTGCGGGTGGTCATACAAAAACCCGTTAAGCGCCCGGCGGATACCGTCCTCGGACAAATGCATCCCTTCCATTCGCACCCGGCGGGTGGGATAGCGGCCGTCGTCATTGGGCTGCTCGGGGATCTCCATCACCGCATCCGACAGGAGATGATACAATTCCCGCTGTGCCTCATCCGCCAGGGAGCCATAGCCGTACTCCTCGCCGGTCTCCTCTGTCCCTTCCGGGGGAGAGAGGGATATTTCCGTAATGCGGCGGTACTGGGAAGGCGTTTCTTCGTTGACATTGATCTTCACAGCGCCAAGGGAGCTTTCCCTCCCGGTGCCGAAGGTGTGCACCAGCAGCAAAGCGCAGGCGATGAACAAAGCGGCCGTACAGACGAAAAACAGTCCATACAGAACCCGCAGCACATTCTTTCTCATCTAATCCCCCCAAAGGATCCCCTGCCGTCTTCTGGCACAGCCCCTCACGCCGGATGATCAGGAGTCGCTCTGACCGTTTTTGCGGGAAGACGTTCCGGGAGCAGAAGGCTGCTGATAATTCTTGAAGACCTGCCGGGTCTTTTTCAGGTCCGCTAAGTTTTTGGAAAGCTCCTCATCCGCTTTTTTCATCAGGGCTTCCACATAGGCGGTGGACGCCCGGTTGATCTCGCTGGCCCGTTTGTTGGCGGTGGTGATGATCTCGCTGGCCTTGATCTGCGCCTGCTTGACGATCTCGCTTTGCATCACCATCTGACGGGAGCGCTCTTCCGCCTGCTGCACGATCCGTTCCGCCTCTTCATTGGCCCCCCGAATGATCGCATTCCGCTGCGCCACCACGGTTTTGGCCTGTTTCACTTCGTCGGGCATATTGTTGCGCATTTCCTCGATAAGTTCTTTCAGCCGTTCGGCGTTCATCGCAATTTTTCCGCTCAGCGGGATCTCAAAGCCTTCTTCCACCAGACGTTCCAGCTCATCGATCAATTTATCCATTTTCATTTTCGTTGACTCCTTTGATTTATTCTCAGCAGTATTTCCTCCCGGACACAATCCGGAACAAAGGGAGAAATATCTCCCCCCAACAGGCCGACCTGCTTGACAATGCTGGAGCTGAGATACATATTTTCCGCACTTGTCGTCAAGAAGACCGTTTCTATTTCATGATTCAGCTTGCTGTTTGTCAGCGCCATCTGAAACTCATATTCAAAATCCGACACCGCACGAAGCCCTTTTACGATCGCGCAGGCCTCATGCTCCGCCGCAAAATCCACCAGCAGCCCTTCAAATCCGGCGATCTCCACATTCGGGATCCCTTCCGTTGCCTTTTTCAGCAGGTCGGTCCGCTCCTCAATGGTGAACCAGGGCTTTTTTTCCATATTAACCAGCACCGCCACGATAACCTTATCGAACAGGGTTGCCGCCCGGCGGATGATATCCACATGTCCCAATGTCACCGGGTCAAAACTGCCGGGGCAGATCGCCGTTTTCATTCTGTTTCCTCCTCTTTTTTCAGAACGCTGATCCGAATCCTTCCGTAGCGGTAGGTTTTCACCAGCTCCAGCCCGTGGGCCTTTTCCGGCAGCACTTCCTGCTCCGGATGCTCGCAGAGGACGATCCCGCCGGGGGACAGCACTCCGGCGCAGCGGGCGGCGGCTTTCTGCAGCAGCCCGGTCCCATAGGGCGGGTCCAGAAAAATAATATCGAACGATTCCTTCCGGCGCTCAAGATACGCCAGTGTATCTCCCGGCACCAGCGAAGCTCTGTCCTTTAGTCCGCACAACGTCAGATTCCGGTCGGCCGTCTGCAGGGAGCGGCGGCTGTTATCGACAAAAACCGCCCGCCGGGCGCCCCGGCTGAGGGCTTCGATCCCCATCTGTCCGCTTCCGGCAAACCCGTCTAAAAAGCTGGCCCCTTCCACTGAAAACTGGATGATGCTGAACACTGCCTCCTTAACCACGTCGGTCGTGGGGCGCACGTCCATTCCCGCAGGAGTCTCCAGATGTCGGCCTCTGGCGCTTCCGGTGATCACTCTCATAGAACTTCCCTTTTCCTTCGCTGGCATTTCTTTGATTCAAAGCCGATGAGGGGGCCTTTGACAAAGCAAAGTGCCCCTGCTCCTATTATCTGAAAATTCTCTCAAAATGTCAAGAGCATTTTTGTATATTCTTCGCAAATCTTTTCCATCATTTCCATGCAGTTTTTCAGGAAGACCGCCGCCAAAGCGAAGGCCCGGCTCAATCCTCCGGATGAAAATGCCGGTACACCGCCTGCGCTGCCGGCAGGGTCATGCCCTTGACCTGCAAAAGCTCCTCCACCGGGGCCTCGGCGATCCGCTTTACGGTGCGGAAGGTCGTCAGAAGAGCCTGCGCCCGCCCCGGGCCGATGCCCTCGATCTCCAGCAGCGACAGCCGCAGATGGTTTTTGCCGTGCTTCTGCCGGTGGTAGCTCACCGCAAAGCGGTGCACCTCCTCCTGAATGGAGGACACCAGCGTAAAAGCGCTTCGCCTGGAGGTGATGCTGATTTCCCGGCCCTCATCAGTTATGGCACGGGTGCGGTGGGAGGAATCCTTCACCATGCCGAACAGCGGGATATCCAGCCCGTAAGCCGCAAGCACCGGGCGCACGGCGGACACCTGTCCCTTTCCTCCGTCCAGCAGAATCAGGTCGGGGAGCAGCCCGAAGCCTTCCCCGCTGTCCTTTTCCCGGAAGTATTCCGCAAACCGGCGGGTGAGCACCTCTTTCAGAGAGCCGTAATCATCCTGCCCGCTGACGCTCTGGATCTGAAAGCGGCGGTAGTTTTTCTTCAGCGGCCGGCCGTCCCGGAACACCACCATCCCCGCCACGTTATCGCTCCCGGCGGTATGGGAAATATCATAGGATTCGATGACATGGGGGATCTGCGAAAGCCCCAGCAGAGACGCCAGTTCTGTCAGGGCAGTCAGTTCGTGTCCCTGCCGTCCGTTCTGCTGCGCTAAGGTTTCCGCCGCATTGTCCCGGCACATCTGCAGGATCTCCCGTTTTTCTCCCCGCTGCGGGAGCAGAAGTTTTACCGAATGCCCTCTTTTTTCGGACAGCCAGCCCAAAAGCACTTCGCTGTCCTGCACCTCTCCGTCCACCGTAATGACCGGGGGAACGTGTTCCCGCAGGCTGTAATACTGCAGCAGGAATTCGCCCCTCGCTCCCGGCAGATCGGGTTCTTCTCCCATATCCCGGATGAGAAAGTCTTCCTTGTCGTACAGCCGTCCGTCCTCAAACCGCAGCACCGAAAAGCAGCCCTTTCCTCCCTGCGCTGCCACGGCGATCACGTCCTGATCTTTTTCCCCGGCAGCTACCACCTTTTGCTTTTCCGTAATCTTCTTCACCGCTGCGATCCGGTCCCGCAGCCGTGCCGCCTGCTCATAATCCATTCGTTCGCTGGCCTCTTCCATCTGCCGGGTCATCTCCCGGACGGTGTCCGCTCCCCCGTGTTTCAGGAACTCCGCCGCAGCCGCCACGCTTTCGGCATACTCCTCCTGCCGAACCCTTCCCCGACAGGGAGCGCAGCACTGACGGATATGATAATTCAGGCAGGGCCGCCCCTTCCCGATGTCCTTCGGA
Organism: uncultured Ruminococcus sp.; assembly: GCA_902772855.1. Lineage (GTDB taxonomy): Bacteria > Bacillota > Clostridia > Oscillospirales > Acutalibacteraceae > UBA1213. The sequence continues at coordinate 5,599 of CACYCG010000071.1, read as the reverse complement.
AAACTCCGGCTGCAGGAAGGCAGGAGAAAGATCTTCTGCGCCGCCTCCACTGCGCTGCGGGCATAAAAGGCGCTCATATACGGCCCTAAATATTCCGCTCCATCCTCTTTTTTCTGCATTTCAAAACTGATGCGGGGCCAGTCGCCCCGGCTGATGCGGATGTAGCAGTAGCCCTTATCGTCTTTGAGGAGGATATTGTATTTCGGCTGATGCTGCTTGATCAGGCTGCATTCGAGCACCAGTGCCTCAAATTCGCTTCCTACCAATATATAATCAAAATGATCCACCTGCTCCACCATCCGCCGCACCTTTTCCGGATGGCTGCGGTCGGAGCCGAAATACTGGCTGACACGGTTTTTCAGCGCCTTGGCTTTGCCGATATAGATGATCTCCCCCCGGGCGTTTTTCATGATATACACGCCGGGCCTCAGCGGAAGCGCCATAGCTTTTTCCCGGAGCTGCTTACGGTCCATACTCATCCCCCCAAAAAGAAAAGGAGTGTACTATTGCTGCATAACAATAATACACCCCATATCTGCGTTGGTTTTTTTGAAATCACTCGGCAAAACCGGACTGAACCAGCTTGATCAGGCTCTCTACGGCTGCTTCTTCATCGGCGCCGTCAGCCATCACCTTGATGGTGGTGCCGCCGACGATGCCCAGGGAAAGAACACCGAGCAGGCTCTTGGCATTGACTCTTCTCTCTTCCTTTTCTACCCAGATAGAAGACTTAAACTCATTAGCCTTCTGGATAAAGAAGGTAGCCGGACGGGCATGAAGCCCAACCTGATTCTGGACCATGACTTCTTTAACGAACATAACAAATCCTCCTCAAAAAAATACCCCAAAACATGATACGCTTTCCAGCCCAGCAGCTTGCAGATACTGCAGTATATGCTGCCGTCTTTATCGTAATTATAGCACAATTTTAACACAGGTCAACAGGGTAGCACAATCTTTTGAACATTCCACAATTTCGCCCCCTATTTTGCCTATATTTTTTGTGCAACTTGCTGTGATGGTGGAGTATTTTTAGGCTTATTTGCCCATTTATTCCGCTTTTTTCCGTCATTTTGTCCCTTTTTCTGCCCCGATTCCACAGGATTTTTCCCCGAAACCCTCATCTAAATGAGAGTATTTTCAAAAATCACAATAAAAACAGAAAAATTCGTATATTTTAATAATTGTCCTTATAATTTTCTGTTGATATTCGTTGGATTTGACGAAAAATCCATTGGCAGCCTTGGCAGAATACCTATTTTATCCTGTTTAAAATTAGCATTATTGCCATAGCATCAGCACCATTCTGCCCTTTTTTCCGTGTTTGGACGAGATCCGGCGAAGCGTGTCCCTCCATGGAAAAATTGGCAGGTTTTAACACAATGGTAACTTCCGCTTTTCTTCAGGCAACTATTCTTCCGGCTCTTCCCCAGCGCTCTGGCGGGCGGTGTAGGCGTCAAACAGGTCCGGGCGGCGCAGGCGGGTCTCTTCCATCGCCTTCTCCCGCCGCCATCGGTCAATGCGGGCATGGTCCCCGCTGAGGAGCACTTCCGGGACCGGGATCCCCCGCCACTCGGCAGGTTTGGTGTACTGAGGGTATTCAAGCAGCCCTTCAAAATGGCTTTCATCGGAAAAGCACGCCTCATCGGAGAGCACCCCCGGCAGCAGCCGGGAAAGCCCGTCCGCCACGATCATCGCAGGCAGTTCTCCCCCCGTCAGCACATAATCTCCCACCGACAGCTCCTCATCGACAAACAAATCGAGCACCCGCTGGTCGACCCCTTCGTAATGCCCGCACAGCAGGGTCACGAATTTGTACTCCCCCGCCAATTCCTTCAGGCGTCCCTGCGTGAGCACCTTTCCCCTCGGTGACAGATAGATCGTGTGGGGTTTTTGCCCGATCTCTTCTGCGATATGCTCCAGGCACAGGGCGATCGGCTCGGCCTTCATCAGCATTCCCATGCCGCCGCCGTAGGTGGTGTCGTCCACCCGGCGGTGCTTATCCAGCGCAAAATCCCGGAGCTGATGGCAGCAGATCTCCACCGCCCCGCTGCGCCGGGCCCTTCCGATAATGCTTTCCCCCAAAAACGCCTCGCACATTTCCGGAAACAGGGTGATGATATCGATCCTCATGCTTCAAACAATCCTTTCACAATGCCGGTATTCACCCGCACAAGCCCCTCTTCCGGAAGGATCTCCTCCACCACGTCCGGGATGACCGGGATCAGCCATTCGGTTTCCCCGTTTTTCACGGCATACACGTCGTTGGCGCCGGTGTGCAGCACGTCGGAGATCACCCCGTATTCTGCCCCGCTGTCCCGGTCCACGACCTTCAGCCCGAGGAGGTCCTGAATAAAAAACACCCCTTCCGGAAGGTGTGCATCCTCCCGACGGATAAACAGCACCGTTCCCCGCATGGCTTCGGCTTCTTCCGGGGTGCGGACGTCCTTCAGCAGCAGCACCGCCACGTTTTTCTGCACCCGAGCACTCAGCACCGGAAGCGCCTTTCCGACGGCGGTGTACAGAGTGGAAAATCCGCACACAAACTCCGGCCCATCGCACCAGGGGTCCACCCGCACTTCTCCTTTCAGGCCGTGGACGCCTACGATCTTTCCCACTTCCAGAAACTCTTTTGTCACTTTACATCCTCCCTCTCCGGCAAACGGCGCGCCGCCTGCCGATCGTCCGGTTCTTTGGCACCAACTGAAAAAAAGCCCCTCCCGCAGCCGACGCCGGCGCAGAAGGGGCCCACAGCCGATTGGCCGCAGAACGTTACTCGATCTCAACCTGGATCTTTTCTTCGGTCCTGGCGGCAGCGGCTTTCATAACAGTCCGGATAGCCTTGGCGATACGTCCCTGACGTCCGATGACACGGCCCATATCTTCCTCCGCTACGTGCAGATGGTAAACGATAATGCCTTCCTCGTTCTTTTCATCCACAATCACGCTGATCTCATCGGGCTTATCGACAAGCCCTTTGACGATCGCAACAAGCAGATCCTTCATTCCTTTTTCCTCCACTGTTCCGATCAGCCGATAATGCCGTTCTTCTTCATCAGCGCTTTCACGGTGTCGGTCGGCTGAGCGCCGTTGGCGATCCATTTGGCTGCCTTTTCCGCATCGATCTTGAACTCCGAGGGCTCGGCCAGCGGATTGTAGGTGCCGATCTCTTCGATGAAGCGGCCGTCACGGGGATAGCGGGAATCGGCCACTACCACACGATAGAAGGGGGATTTCTTTGCGCCCACACGGCGCAGTCTGATTTTTACTGCCATAATACATAACCTCCAGAATAATGTTCCGCAAAGCGGATGATAGAATATATAGTCAACCCGACCGCCCGTCTTTCCATCGGGCGTTCAGAGCTAAACCCAAAGATCATCAGCGGGGGAACTTCCCGCCGCCGAACGGTCCGCCTCCGAAAGGCGTTCCGCTGCCGCCCAGCCCCGGCAGCCGCCGGCGCTTGCCGTTTTTGTCACGGGCGTTCATCGCTTTCATGAACTTCCGCATTTGTTCATACTGCTTCATCAGCCGGTTGACGTCCTCCACCTTCACCCCGGCGCCGGAAGCGATACGGCGTTTGCGGGAGGGGTTAATAAGGGAGGGGTTTTCCCGTTCCTGCCTGGTCATGGAAGAGATCATAGCAGAAATACGGTCCAGCTGACGGTCGTCAAAATCCATCTCCCGCACCTGAGAATCAATGCCCGGGATCTTGGAGAGAATACTTTTTACGCTGCCGAGCCGCTTGATCTGTTCGAGCTGCTCATACAGGTCATTCATATCGAACTTGTTCTGCTGGAACTTTTTGGCCATTTCCTGCGCCTTTTGCTGGTCCAGCCGGCTTTCGGCGTCTTCGATCAGTGTCAGCACATCGCCCATGCCTAAAATACGGGAAGCCATACGGTCGGGGTGGAACACCTCCAGGTCGTCTAACTTTTCACCGATACCGGCAAACTTGATGGGCTTTCCGGTAACAGCCTTGACCGAAAGCGCCGCACCGCCCCGGGTGTCGCCGTCGAGCTTTGTCAGCAGCACGCCGGAAATATCGAGCAGCTCATCAAAGGCCTGCGCCACGTTGACGGCGTCCTGTCCGGTCATGGCATCCACCACTAACAGGATCTCATCGGGCTGCACCTGCGCCTTGATCTCCCTGAGCTCATTCATGAGCTTTTCGTCAATATGCAGACGGCCGGCGGTATCAAGGATCACAATATCGTTTCCGTAATCCTTGGCGTGCGCCACCGCTTTGCGGGCGATCTCCACCGGGTCTCCCTGCCCCATTTCAAACACGGCGGCGCCGGCCTGCGCCCCCACCACCTTGAGCTGTTCGATAGCAGCCGGACGGTACACGTCGCAGGCAGCCAGCAGCGGGCGGTGGCCCTGCTTCTTAAACATTTTGGCGAGCTTGGCGCTGTGCGTTGTCTTACCGGAACCCTGCAGACCGCACATCATAATAACCGTGGGCGGCTTTCCGGCAAAGCGAATGCGGGTCTCTTCCGCCCCCATCAGCGCCGTCAGTTCTTCATTAACGATTTTAATGACCATCTGAGCGGGGGTCAGGCTCTGCATCACATCGGCGCCCACAGCCCGCTCTGTCACCTTCGCCGTAAAGTTTTTGGCAACTTTATAGTTTACGTCCGCTTCCAGCAAAGCCATGCGGACCTCTTTCATGGCGCCCTTTACGTCGTCCTCTGTCAGCTTTCCTTTGCTGCGCAGCTTCCTGAACGCTGCGCTCAGTTTTTCCGAAAGTCCCTCAAACGCCAAAGCGCTCTCTCCTCTCCGTTAGCTTATTCATTCAGCTTTTTCAGCTTTTCCAATTCCCGAAGGATGACCTTAATGCTTTCATTGATCTCATCGGAACGATAGATCCGCATATTTTTGTCGTCAATAATATCAATGCAGCGGCGCACTTCCCCAAGACTGCGGCTGATCTCTCCCGATTTAGCGGCCAGGCCCAATTTTTCTTCCATCTCGAGCAGGATCGCCTCCGCCCGCTTTACGTTTTCCCGCACGCCCTGCCGGGTGATCCCGAGGTCGGAAGAGATCTCCCCCAAAGAAAGATCTTCATTATAATACAGTTCCAGCGCCTCCCGCTGCTTTTCCGTGAGCAGGTCTCCGTAAAAATCCAGCAGGTACGCCACCTTCATATCTTTCGCCATCAGTCCTTCACCCCTTTGTGTGTAAAGCCTCTCGCTTTACAAGTGCTTTTAGATTATACTATACTTTTCCCCATTTGTCAACCCTTTCCGAGCGACATTCCGAGGGAAACCTTTTTTGAAAAAAACCGGCGGCGCTGTCCCACAGGGACACCCCAAGGGCACTTCCGCTGGGCGCGTCACGCTGGGGCCGCCGCTGGTTTGCAAGACTTTTGGCGTCTTCTTTAGGTTCAAGCCCCGGAAGGGGGTCCGGGGGAGAATCCCCCGGATATGAGTGCAGCGTCACGCTGCCCGGCGTTTCTTCGTCGCCGGGCGAAGGGTGGAAGGGAACGCTCTCCTTTACCGTTCGTCTTCTGTCCTGCCATCTCTCCGCCAGCGCAAATTTCGGGACGGGGAGGCACTCCGGTTCGGGTCGGCGGCTCTGTGTGGGGGCTTCTCTGCTG
>CACYCG010000070.1 GCA_902772855.1 uncultured Ruminococcus sp. | reverse complement strand
GTTGGTGTAAAATATTTCTGGGATTATTTGCAGAAGGCTGTCAGAAGAAGGACGCCTGAAAATCCCGGGTCCAGCGTCACGCTGGTTTGCAAGACTTTTAGCGTTTCCGTTGACTGTAAGCCCCGAACGGGGGGTCTGGGGGAGAATCCCCCAGATACGGGGTGCAGCGCCGCCGCTGCCGCTGGCGCTGCCTGGGTTGACTTTTATGGGGGATTTTGATAAAATTATAGTGGTTTGTTAGGATTTCGTGAGAAGAATAGCCGAAGGGAGATGGAGGTATGAATCATTCAGGAGGCAGCGCATCGGACCCCGAGCTGCATACGGTGGCGGTAGACCAGTATTTCCGGAAAGACGCCTGGCAGCGGCTGGGACTGTATTCCCGTGAAGCCGTACAGGAGGCGCTTGAAGAAGTGAAAAGCGCCGGGAGGGACGCCCGGCTGTTCCGCATGAAAACGCTGCGGAAGATGTGCGCCTGTTTTGACATAGATCCGCAGGACCTGCTCAAAGACCCTTCTCTGCTGCAGAAGATCCCCTCCGGGGCCGAGCAGCGGGAGCAATTGGCGGACCTGCTGTATGGGCAATATCTGGGCTATATGACCTACACCGACTACCTGCGCCGCCTGATCGACCGGCTGGCGCCCGCCTGGCGCAGCGACCCGCCCCGGCTGGCGGTGCTCAAACAGTTTTTTACCGGGTCCAGCCGGAAATGCAAAGAAGTCCCCATCGACTATGTCTGGGAGTGGGCGCTGGAGCGCTGCACCCCGGAAGAGCGGGACAGGCTGAAACAAATGACCGATGAAAGCGAACAGCGGGAGTTTTTGGCGGGCAAACTGACGGAAGACATCTTTCTCTCCCAGGAAGATGAACTCAGCCCCACCTCCCTGCTGCGGCTTATGGCGCAGACGCTGCGAAAAATTCAGGAGCACCCGCAGGATTATTACACCCGTTCCCCCGATCAATCCGAACAGCCCCCCGGGGAACCGGTTTTGTCCGAGGAGACGGTGCGGGATCTGTGGCGCCTTTCGGGAAAGGAAAACGACAGCCCCGGCGCTCTGCTGGTTTCCTGCTTTGAGCGCTGCGCCGACCCCTCTTTTGCCGCCCGGCTGGACCGGGACGAGCAGGAGCCTGTTCGGCGATTGCTGTCGGAGTTCAGAAGCTGGCTGGGGACCGTGTGGGCACGAGGCGGGGCGAAAAAACCCGTCACCTGCGCCGAACGATTCAAATATACCCTCCGGGACGAACGCCGCCGACAGGTAAAGACCATTTTGCAAATCAGCTCCGACATCGCTCAGGGGGTCTCCAAACCGAACGGAAAGACCCGCCGGGACCTTTATTACTTTGCCTTCCTCTTCCGGCTGCAGCCAAGAAGGGCGCTGGGGGATCATTCTCCCCAGGGGGATTTAGTGGACCTGGAGAAAAACCTCTTTGAAGATTATTACGGAGATTACGTCTTCCGCTGCCTGTCCGCCGCCCCCGGCGACAGCCGCTATGAACGCCTGCCCACGGGGGAAGGCATCAACTATAAAAACTTTGAGGAAACCATCTACCTGTATTATCTCCTGCAGAACACCGCCGGGAGGGTCCCGCCGGGAGAATTGTTCGACCGGGCGGAAAAAACCATTCGTCAATCCATCGCTGCCGCCAAAAAGAGCAAAGCGCCCGAAAAAAACGGTTTTTCCGAAACCTACGCCTTCCGCCGGGAACTGCTGCAGAAAAACATCCTGCGCCTGCCGGAACAGGAGTTTATCGACTATATCGTCCGGCATTACGCCATTCCCACAGGAGCCGGTCAGCAGGCGCATATTTTAGCGGATTCCGCCCAGCGCTCCGCTTTTGAGGCCCTGTTTGACCATGTGAATTACACCGCCGAGCCAAGCGCCCGGTTTTTCCGCTACGACCCCAGCCCCCAGACCCTCCCGCCCTCCGAGTGCGACGATCCCCGGGAAGGAAGGAGCCGGTTCTGGCAACAGCTGCAAAAAATCGTGCAGGAGAGGGCCTCCCGGCAGGGCTATGCCCCGGATTTCCTGCGGATCGTGCAGAAAATTGCCGACACCCTGTGCGAAGCGGATTTTCCCTTCCGCATGGAGTATCTGCTTCCCTGCCTGTCCATGCTGCGGCATCTGCTGCGCCACAGCGGACGTGCCATCGCCGAGGAAGTGCTTCTCCGGCACGGCTATGAAGACGACCGGCAGCCTTCTGCCCGCAAAAAAGCCTTTCTTTCACTGACCCGTGACGCCGGCTACGCCCCGGAGGAAGTGACCGGGCTGTGCGCCCGGACCACCCGTTCCTGCACGCAGCGGGAACTGGAGCTGCTGCACAGCGCCCTGCTGTGCGACACAGCGGCAGATATCGAACAAAAAGCCGCCTCTATTGTGCCGAAAAACTGTCCGCAGCCGGAAAAACTGAAAACCCGGCTGTCCTGCGCCATGACCATCGCTCTGGCCCACCGCCGGAAAACGCCCAAAAACAGCCCGGTGCTGTCCATTTCCCGGCGGGCGCTTCTCAGGGGCTTGCGGCAAACGGACAAAAGCCTGACCGAGGAGCAGGGAGAGGAAGTTTTTCTCCTGCTGACAACGCATTTTCCGGGGCTGGTGCTTAGCGATAAAGGGGTCTCCGAGGAAGCGGCGGCGCTGGCTCCGGCTTTGCTGCAGGCGCTGCGGCCCTATCCTATCCCGGAGGCTTCCGAGCGCATCGGAGAAGTGCTGCCCCTGAAAGACCTGTGCACCATGCTGAATGCTCCGCCGGAAACAGCGGAGGAGACCATCGGCTATCTGCGGCAAAACGGCTACGACATCCGCTCCCTCCCGGCGCTGATGCTGCCGGACCTTCCGGAAATGAAGGCGCTCCCGCTGACAAAGCCGCTGCGGGAGGCGGTGCTGCCTTTGAGCATGAACCGGACCCTTCCCGAAGCCCTTTGCCAGAGCGTTCTGGAGCAGAACACCTTTGCCCCCTCCGTCAGCCGGGTGATGACCCTTTCCGCCCTGACGGAAAAATTTGCCTGCGACCAGGCCTCCGCCGGAGGAACAAAGGATTTTACGCTTTTGTATGAAGCCTATCTGCAGCGGGCCAATGAACTGCTGCGGGAAACCCGCTTCCAGATCATCAGCCCGAAAAATATGATCGACACCTATGCCATCCTGACGTTATACCTATTCCTGAGTCTGCCGGAGGAAGAATAGGCTCCTCCCGACATTTGTATCCCCATCCCAGACAGAAAGGACGCTGCCCTATGGATTTCCGAAAATCCCCTTCCGGGAGGGAAATGCTCCCCGAAGGCTGCAAACTGATGCTGTCGCTGACAAAAGACGGCAAGCACGAAGATGAATATGAGATCTTAGAGTTTATCGGAGAAGGAGGCTCCACCATTTGCTACCGGGCGGTGCGCAACCGGGAAGGCAATAAGGTCGTGGGGCGGCTCAAGGAGTTTTATCCGACCGACCTGACCCCCGAAGGTACCCCGGTGTACAGCATCAGCCGGAAGCCCAACGGCTATTTAGTGCCCGAAGCCGACACGGAGGAAAACTTTGAACGGCTTTGTCAGGAATACATCACCCCCTATCGGATGCTTGAACAAATGATCTCCGAAAACCCGGATAATGAGATCTTCCGCAATTTCATCCAGACCGGGGATATTCTCTACACCTGCCAGAACGCCCCGGACGGACGGGACACCATCTATATCTGGACCCCCGGCATCAGCGGGAAGAGCTTTGAGGATTATCTGACGGAAGCCAGAAAAAACCTTCTGCGGGACCCGGAGAAGAAATTGTATGAGATCCTGCACACCCTGGCTACCCTGACCGACTGCATCAAGGCGATGCACAGCTCCGGGCTAATGCATTTAGACATCAAGCCCTCCAATTTCATCGTTCCCTACGACAGCAGCCTGCATATCAATTCCAGCCTCATTTCCATGTTCGACATCAATTCCTTCTGCCCCATCGACTCCGACCTTCCCCGCCCCTTTGTCACGGACGGGTTCAGCGCGCCGGAATTGTACGCCGGGGCCGCCGACAATCGCTCCGATATTTTTTCCATCGGCGCCATGCTGTTTTACTCCCTGCTGACCGAAGACGGACAGGGACGGCGGTATCATCCGGGGGATTATCCCCAGCTCAAAAAGCTCCTGCGCCAGTCGCCCTTCCTGCGGGACGTTCCCTGCGGAAAAGATGACGAGCTGCTCGGACTGCTGGACCGCATCCTGCGGAAAACCTTAGCGCCCCAGCCCGGCGCCCGCTACGGAAGCTGCAGCGACCTGCTGGACGATCTGAACCAGGCTTCTCTGTGTGTATCGGAATATGCCGATGACCACAGCGGCCGCTCCAAGGCCCCCGCTGTCAAGGACTGCGCCAAGGATACCGGCTTTGCCCTGTACCGCCTGCTGTACCTGCACCCCCTGCACGAGCTGGAAAGTGCCGGAGACCACCACGAAGTGCTCATCATCGGCTCGGGAGAGGAAAGCCGGCAGTTTCTGGACATTGTGCTGCAGGTGTCGCAGTATACCCCCGCTCCTCCCCGCATCCGCTGTCTGTGCCCCGATGCACAGGCCTTTGCGGATTTCTATTTAGAGCTCCGCCCGGCGATGACTTCCTTTGTGAAAACCACTGTCTGCGGCGTCTGCCTGAGCCCGGAGGAAAAGGCGTATTACGGGATCCTGGAGTTTGAAGACCTCCCCGACGGCGGCTTCAAAAAAAGCGCTGTCGATGCCAACAAGGCGCTGGCGCGCAGGCTGTGGGAGCAAAGCACTGCCAAAGGAAAAGCCCCGGATTACCTCTTTATCGACACACGCTCTGATTCCCTCAACCAGCATTTGGCGGGTTATTTCAAAGATGCCGGCGCCTCCTGCCCGGCGGCGTACATCACCTCCCGCCCCCCGAAAAACCTGAAAAAAGAAGAGGACCAGCGCATCTACGCCGTTTCCACCGATTCCGCCCGAGACAGCTTTGTGGATGGGATGGTGCAGATGGCGTTCAACACCCACCTCTCCTGGTCTGCCAGTTTAGAGGGGGATATTCAGAATGCCTTTGATGAATTCATTCAGGATAAGTACAGCTTCTATTCCTCGGCGACCTTTGTGCTCTGCCTGCAGTACATCCTTCACGCCGCCGGAATCCCCTATTCCGAGGACCGCATCCATATCGCCGAAGAATACCAGCGGAAGTTTCTGGACCTGCGGGACAGCAGCGAGGAGGTCCGGGAAAAAATTGCCCTGCTGTCCTTTTACGAGCACCGCCGCTGGGTGCTGGAAAAGGCGGCCGCCGGCTGGAAACCGCCGGAGCTGGAGGGAGAAGCGTGTTTTTCCACCTACATCACGCAGGGCGAGATCAAGGACCGCCGCCTGAAAGAACACCCCTGCATGGTGTTCTGCACCCCGGCGACCCCGCTTTCTTCCAAAGCCTACACCGGGCAGAACCTCAAAAAATGGGATGAGGGCGAGATTGACCCGGCTCTTGATGACCTGGATCGCCTGTCCGTGGAGCTGCACCGGTTTTTCCGCCGCTTTTCGGATCAGTACCGCAAGACCCACCGCTTCGACGACAACCCCCACCTCATCGACCTTCGCACGATGGTGGAGGCGCTCTCCCCGAAGGTGCAGGCCGCTTTTGAAAGCCTGGTACTGTGCCTGAAGAATATCTACAAAGGCTCCCGCACCCACGCCGCCCATTTGGATGATTACGTCGCCCGCTTTTCCGCTTCTCTCTGCGGACTGGAGAAGATCCGTCAGGAGGCGCTGGAGGCTCGTCTGAAGGCGCTGCAGAAAGAGTTTTTTCCGCTGGTGGAATCCTACGCCTACCGGGATTATAAACTGAACGATGAAAAGCTCATCACCGCCATTCCCTTTATCCTGACCTATCATTTTGAGCCCTGTATGGCGATGGCGTTTGACGACGCCCGCAACGACAACGGGCGCAACGATAAGATTTTTGCCAACGTCGCCTCTTCCACCATGATCAATCCCCAGCGCATTACCTACCTGTATTCCTACGACGACAGCTCCAACAGCGATCTGCTTATCCGCAAGCTCAGGGCTGTCCTGAATTACTACAACACCCGCCGGATGCGCTGCCGTCTGCAGGTGCTGCTGTGCGCCACTGGCGTTCCGGAAGAAAGCGCCGCCCTCCGGCTTCTGCCGCCGCTGTCGGAACTGGAAAAAGAAACCGCACAGGGGTTTGCCCGGCTGGAAGAATATCTCCTGTTTTCCGCCGACAGCGAATTTGACGCCATCGAAGAGTTTATCAAGCGGCTGCGGGCGGAGGGTGTCAACAGCTACGACGGGTCCACCTGCCTGTTCCGCTCTCAACTGGCCAACAGCATCCTGATCGAGCAGATCATGAAAAGCGGCATCGGCTATTTTGAACTGGACCGCCGCAAAAAGCGGTTCAAGGTGTGCAAAAACTGCGAATACCTGCGCTTTATTCCCAAAAACACCAGCATCGGCATTGACGACGTCTTCTCCCTGATGAGCGCTAAAGGACATTTCACAATGCCGGAATACAGCAATATCTATGAAAAGCTGTGGGAGATTTATATCGGCGGCTATCTGAAAACGGTTTCCGACCCCGAGCGCCGCTACGAGCTGGGCGTGAGCTACTGGAACAGCTTGTGCGACCGCCTGAGCGAATACCAGAGCGGGCAGAAGCCCCCCGCCGAGTTCAACCTGTCCGAATACGTCGGGCTTTCCCCTGAAGAACAGGTCACTATTGTGCCGGGGTATCTGTACCTCTCCGTGAAAAAGATACTGGACAAACTGCAGGAATATGAGGTCATCGCCCCGGGGTCGGGGATCGAATATGATTCCAGCGAATCCTATGTGGTGCGGGTGAAAGCCCCCCGCCGGGT